>JALOMX010000015.1 GCA_025455245.1 Chitinophagaceae bacterium | reverse complement strand
GATAGGGGCAGTAACCACGGAATCGAACGGATAATAAAAAGAGTAGGGAACAAGCATACCCCTTACCAGCATTCTCGTAAAAAGGCTGTCAGCTTTCAAACGATCGCGCGGATGTAACTCATCTAAAATAGCGGCTCCTGTTTTCCCGAGAGAATCATTAAGCAAATCAAGGTATGCCAAATCATTCTTTGCAATTTTTTCCCCCTGAGCAAACACTTCCACGCCCCAGTTGAAAACTAAAACCAATAAAAGGGATAATGCAAATTTGTTCATAATCAGGTGCAAGGTAGTACCTGAGTTATGAACGAAACAGCACCTGATCATATTTTAACAATCAACAAAAAGACTTGCTAAATTATTGGCAAGTGAAGGGAGGTCAGCAGCCTCAAAATCCGAAAGGTTTTCGGGGAGCAAAAGGTCGGGTTGGGTGGTACGAAGAAAGGCGGTTTTCATGCCGGAGTTTCGTCCAAACAACAGGTCGCTCACATTATTTCCAACCATTAAACTTTTTTCAAAATCAATACCGGGAAAATCGGCCTTTGCTTTCATAGCCATTCCGGTATTGGGTTTTCGGCAAGGGCTTGTCTCATCTGTATCCGGGCAATAATAAACTCCATCAATTCTTCCGCCATCCATAACAATCACAGAAACCATTTTTTCATGAATCCTTTTCACATTCTCTTCCAGTGTTACTCCTTTACCAATCCCCTTTTGATTGGTAACCACAATTACATACCTGAATAAATGGCTGAGTCGGGAAATTGCTTTTGAAACACCGGGATACATAATAAATTCATCAACCTGATGAATGTAATCATTCTCTTTTTCAATATTTATTACTCCGTCACGGTCGAGAAAGAGTGTCCATGTTTTATCAAACCGGATTGGCATGGCAAAATCAGGATTTTGGAAAAAGTTCTGCTTCAACAAGCTCGCAAATAATATGTCCGATCAGCATGTGTACCTCCTGTATGCGCGGTGTGGTTAGGCTTGGTACATTCAGCAGAATTTGTGAAAAGGCTGCCATTTTTCCTCCTGAAGTACCTGTCATTCCAATGGTGGTAATATTTTTTTCCAGGGCCTTTTCAAATGCCTTCACTACGTTGGGTGAATTTCCGCTTGTACTGAGTCCCACAAGAACATCGCCCGGCTGCATGATGCCTTCCACAAGACGTGCATATACTTTGGTATAATCATAATCATTGGCAGCAGCAGTTAAGTAACTTGTGTTGCAATGTAATGCATCTGCAGGTAATGCCCGGCGGCCACGGTTATAAAAGGGACCGCTAAATTCGGCAGCAAGATGCTGTGCATCGGCAGCGCTTCCTCCATTGCCGCAGAAATAAACCCTATGATCATCTTTAAAGGCATCTGCAATAGTCCTTGCAGCCTGTTCTATCCTGCCAAGCAGTTCTTCATCCTGCAATACAGCCTGCTTGGTGCTTACAGAAGATTCAAATAATGATCTTATTTGTGAAATCATGTTTTTTGATTAGTACCCGGCAAAGTTAAAGGGATTCGCCAAGGGTTTGAATCCCATGAATAAAAGAGTCCCAACTCAATTTCATTTTTTCCCTGAGTAATCCCTCTTTAAAACGTGAAGGATTTTTGGAAAAAAAGGTATCAATAGCGTCTGCAATGGATGGGGGAGTTACATCGCAAACAATTCCGGCAGCTCCATCCGGTACCATCTGCGGCAGTCCGCCTACGTTGGTAACAATCATAGGCACCTCAAAATGATAGGCTACGGGAGTAACACCGCTTTGTGTTGCACTTCGATAAGGCTGAATAATACAGTCTGCCGAACAAATAAAATATTTTACTTCAACATCTTCAATAAATCGATCATGAATTATCACGCGGTTTTCCAGATTATTTTCAGCAATCTTTCTCAGGAAAGGTTGTTTATCTTCATAAAACTCTCCTGCTATCAATAGCCTCACATTCTTGTTTGAATTGATAAGAAGTGCATCGAGCAATAAATCCAGCCCTTTGTAATGCCTGATCAATCCGAAGAAAACGAGCAGAGGGGTGGCCTCCTGTATATGGTAATCATATTTATTTTTTAAAAATTCTCTTGCATAATGTTTGTCTGCTTTCTCACCAAAATTATCATACAGCGGATGTGGTAGCAGCAAATTTGGTTTATGAGAAAATTTTTTCAGGTCCTTTTGTACAGTTTCACTCATCACTACAAAAGCATCAACAGCCCCGACAAAATATTGAGTCAACATTTTGTCGCCGGGTCTTTTCTCATGGGGAATAATGTTATCGGCTATGCAAATGATTTTTGTATGCTTTTTTTTTGCAATACGAAGAATGGTTCCAAGGCATGCACCCATAAATGGAATCCAATACCGAACGATAATCAGGTCGGGATTTTCCTTTTTTAGTTTAAGCCCTACCCATAGCCAGTTTATAGGGTTAATAGAATTTATGAGAGATTTTATGGTGAGGCCGGATGGGGGAGGGGCGTCGGTAAACTGACTTGTGCCGGGGAAGAGAAATGAGGGATATTGCAGGTAAAATGACCAGATGGAACAATCATGGCCATCTTTCATAAATGCCCTGCAAAGCCTTTCATTGAAAGTGGTGATCCCTCCGGGTCGAAGGGGGTGGGCCGGACCAAGAATGATAATTTTTTTATTGCCCATTTTTTATGGAGTCAGGTATTGAATATGACTGTAATGGGGTGAATTTAGGTATTCTTTTAATTCGTTATGGTCTGGATGCAGCAAGGATACAAGCGAAATCATAATTTCTTTGAGTTCATTAATGTATTCTCTTATCACCCCGAAAAGTATTTCAGGGTCGATGCCTCTGTAATCATGTGCCAATACATTTCTCATGCCTGCAATATCTTTCCATGGAAATTGTGGGAAATTTTCTTTCAACTCCGAGTCAATTTTTTTAGAATCTTCACCAATGGCAATCAACAAGTTTGTACAGGCATTAAAATTCATTTGATCATTGACCCATAAAAACTCCTCGGCAGTATTTATATCCTTTGAATAAATAAATACCTTTTCTATACACTCTAAAATGGTGAGCAAATAGAGTAGGTTTTTAGAGTCATACATAAAGAATATTATTTGCCACTTTGAATTTTATAATCGGATTGATGTAACGATGATTCACAATGTCAATTTTATCAATATTTAATAAGTCTTTTATAAATGCCTCAAGACCCAGTCTTTTTTTATAAGTGAAAATCGTTTCTTTTTTTGGAAAAATCAAAAGATCAATATCGCTTTTTTGATTTTGATTTCCAATTGCATAACTGCCAAAAACACCAAGCCCTTCAAGCTCGAATGAGTTGAATATTTGAGATTTATTTTCTTTAAGAAGTGATAATATTTTACTTGTTTCCACAATCCAAAAATAAAAAATTACTCTATCCCAAGCTTCTCCTCAATCCCATAAGTATTTTTCTCAGGTGAATTCCGGGCAATTAATTCAGCCAGAAAACCGGCAAGAAATAACTGCACACCAACAATGGCGAGTACAAGTGCAATGTAAAAAGTTGGCTTGCTTGTAAGGTAATAGGTTGGGTCAATCATTTTGTTAACTATCAACCAAACACTTATGCCAAAGCCCAGCATAAACATGAGTGTACCCCACAGGCCAAAAAAATGCATCGGTCTTTTTCCAAACTTCCCTACAAAGGTGATGGAAGCTAAATCGAGGAAGCCGTTTACAAAGCGTTCCCATCCAAACTTACTTTGGCCATATTTACGTGGCCTGTGCTCCACCACTTTTTCTGTAATTTTTTTAAACCCCTGCCATTTGGCAATAACCGGGATGTAACGATGCATTTCTCCATACACTTCAATGCCTTTGGTAACCCTGCCCCTGTAAGCTTTTAAGCCGCAGTTAAAGTCATGCAATTTTATCCCGCTGACTTTACGGGTTGCCGCATTAAAAAGTTTGGATGGGATATTTTTAGTAAGGGTGTTATCGTAACGTTTCTTTTTCCAGCCGCTTACTATATCCCATCCTTCCTCTTTCACCATGCGGTACAATTCCGGTATTTCATCGGGGCTGTCCTGCAGGTCAGCATCCATCGTAATCACCACCTCGCCGCAAGCAGCCCTGAATGCTTCATTCAAAGCAGCGCTCTTGCCGTAGTTGCGTTGAAAGCGGATGCCTTTTATACGGTCATCGGATTGACGCAGCTTCTGAATTACCTCCCAGCTTTCATCTGTGCTGCCATCATCTATAAAAATAACTTCCCATGCATAGCCTTGTTTTTCACATACACGGGTTATCCATGCAGAAAGTTCAGGCAGCGATTCTGCTTCATTTAAGAGAGGTATTACAATCGATAAGTTCATGAAAGATTGTCAGATTCAAAAGGAATGGGATTTGGATTCTTAGGTGCTGCGGCAGCGCCTATCAACGAACCAATAGCCCCGATGATTAAATAACCAATTAATGAACCACCAATGGCAAAAGGCAGGAAAAACTTATTGGTCATTTCCAATGCCTGATCAATCTGTGCATCACTCAGTTGATCATTGGTTTCCATTTGCTCCCTTGCAACATCCATTGCCTTACTCTTCATTTCAGGAAAGAGCACAGTAAGTGATAATATGGTAAATATTACCATGATGGAGGTTACTACTGCTGTTGTTTTAAAACCAAATGAAAACACATTTCCAAAGGTTACATTTTTATTTTCCTGTTTTGCATAAGTAAGACAGGTATAAATCAGGCCGGCAATCAGAATAAGGTAGCTGAAATACCCAAATTGCTGTTGTTGCTTCATATCCGTAACTGCCACATAAAGTATCACAGAAATGGCAATTAAAACAAGGGAAATGATTAATCCTGCATTTAGCGGTGTAAGTTTTTTCTTTTCCATAATTTTTTTTCTTTATTGGTTGCAAATTGTGTCGAAAATTACAGCACTGAAAGTTTTTCCCGAAAAAATATTGTTTTTAGAAAGGGATTTAATGTTGGATATGTCGAAAAGATGGTCGCCCGTTAATCCAAATAGTGTAATGTTTGCATGGTTGCCCTCTTCAATTACGGGCAAATTAAGGTTGAAAATTTTTGCAGGATTGATTGAAAAAATTTCTGATAATCTGTCTGCTGAGATGCCTTTTAATGCAGTACTTACGGCGCCAAAGCAGCTTTCAAGACCTTCCATACCATATTTGGCATACTCAAATTCGCATACCTTACTGTCCCATTCATGCGGAAGGTGATGGCTTGCAATGCAATCAATTGTTCCATCAAGAATGGCTTGCCTCAGTGCCTCACGGTCAGCGGCTAACCGTAGCGGTGGATTCACTTTTAAATTGGTATCATAACCCGTCAGGTCTTCGTCTGTATACCAAAGGTGATATGGTGATACGCTGCAGGTAATGTTAAGCCCGTCGTTTTTTGCCCGTTTAATCAGTTCAACCGAAGCGGCCGAAGATATTCCGGTAATATGCAGGCGGCTTCCGGTATATCTGAGCAATTCGATGTCCCGGGCAATCATCAGTGTTTCTGCAAGAACAGGTTTGCCGGGAAGTCCAAGTTGGGTACTAACAACCCCCTCATTCATAAGTCCCGTCCTGCTGAGGTTTTGTTCATCAGGAACCTGTATAATGGTGCCCCCGAATGATTTTACATATTGCAAAGCCTTTAAAAGTACCTGGCTGTTTTGAACAGGATGGATGCCGTCACTGAAGGCAACGGCCCCGCTTTGGTGCATATCCTGCATTTCAGCAAGGTCTTTTCCTTCGCAATGCTGGGTAATGGCCCCAATGGGCAGAATTTCAACTCCGGTTTTCAGGCTTTTTTGCCTGATGTATTCTACCTGGCTTTTGTTGTGAACAGCCGGTTTGGTGTTGGGTAATACCATAACGCGGGTATATCCTCCGGCCCTGGCTGCGGTTGCCCCGCTTTCAAGGGTTTCCTTATGTTCCAAACCCGGATCGCAGAAATGACTGAAAATATCCGTAAAGCCCGGTGAAACATATAAGTCATTTTGATCAATGGTTTTGTCCGCTTCTGCCTCCATTTCAGGGGCTATTTTGCTTATAATCCCGTCGGATATCAGCATATCAATTCTTTGGCCATTCCATATCGAACGTGGGTCAGCAATGGTTGCTTTCTTTATAAGAACCTTCATACCGGTAGCTTGCATTGGCAGCGAAGATAAGCCCTTACTTTTGCATGTATGAACAAGGATGGTGAAAAGCTAAGACTTGATAAATATTTGTGGAGCATCAGGCTGTTTAAAACCCGAAGCCAATCGGCCGAAGCCTGCGAAAAGGGGCGGGTAAAAATGGGGGGCGAACCTGTAAAAGCATCCCGAACGGTTAAACTCAACGACCAATACGAGGTAAAAACGGAGGCCCGAAAATGGTTTATAAAAGTAACAGGTCTATTGCATAACCGTGTTGCTTATAGCGAAGCTGTAAAGCATTATGAAGACCTGACTCCCCCGGAATGGTTGGTGGCGCAGGATTTTCAGGCTGCTTCTTTTCATACGGGCAAACGCTTGAGCAAAACAGGCCGTCCTACCAAAAAACAGCGGAGGAATATGGATGATGTGTTTGGAGAAGGTTGATTTATTTTTTGTTTATAATTTATGGTTTATTGTTGGTTTGAGGATTGGGCTGATGGTTTGGTTTTGTTTTGAAATCCTCCTTACCTCGGGATAAGTTTTGGGATTTGAATATTTGGAATAATTACCTTTCACTTTTGGTGTTTTGTAATCCATATTTTGTACTTCGTATTTCTTATTTCGTACTTCGTACTTTGTATTTCGTATTTAAAACTCTTCTATGCATATTGACATATTGTCCGTTATACCTGAATTATTGGAAAGCCCGCTCAATCATTCCATCATGAAACGCGCTAAGGAAAAAGGCCTTCTGAGTGTGGAGGTGCATCAACTGCGCAAATGGGCCATCAACGAATACGGGCAGGTAGATGATTATCAATATGGCGGCGGTGCGGGTATGGTAATGATGTGCGAGCCGCTGGAAAAAGCCATCAAAGAGTTATCGCAGGCAGGGGCTTATGATGAAATTATTTACATGACACCCGACGGGGAGCGTTTTACCCAAAAGCACGCCAACAGGCTTTCATTATACGACCGCCTGCTGATTATTTGCGGACATTACAAAGGTATTGATCAGCGTATCCGCGACAATTATGTTACACTGGAACTATCTATTGGCGATTTTGTATTGAGCGGAGGAGAAATACCGGCTGCCATGGTGGTTGATGCCATCGGACGTTTAATCCCCGGGGTATTGAACGATGAAACATCAGCGCTTTTTGACAGTTTCCAGGATGGATTGTTGGCCCCGCCTGTGTATACAAGGCCGGCCGATTACAATGGCTGGAAGGTTCCCGATATTTTACTCAGCGGCGATCTTAAGAAAGTAGATGAATGGCGCTATGAGCAAAGCTTGCAGCGTACGCAGGAAAAAAGGCCCGACCTGCTTGACCATGCCGAATAAAAAAGCCGCTATATAAATAGCGGCCTTTGGTATCTTAAGCAAATGGATATTAGTTCAGGTGCTGTTCGATCTTCTTTACGAAGTTGCCCTTAGGCTGCGCGCCTACAAGTTTATCAACTACCTCACCATTTTTGAAAAACAGGATAGCAGGGATGGAAGTAATTCCATAGTTGATGCTCACCTCGCTGTTGTGGTCAACATTTACTTTGCCCACATTCACGCGGCCTTCGTATTCTTTACCCAGTTCTTCAATAATGGGCCCGATTGCGCGGCAGGGGCCACACCACTCAGCCCAAAAGTCAACAACGGTCAGTTTATCACTGTCTATAACTTCGGACTTAAAGTTGGCGTCTGTAAATTCTAATGCCATGGTTATAATTTTAATTGTTTGAATAATTGCAAATAAGTCGGCAAAAATAAAACCATTTTTCTATTCGGACATAACCGGAATAGTAAGGATGCCAAAATGTGCGGATTGTGGGGAAATGCTGACAAAAAGACTGTCAATTGTTAAAGAGATCCTTTGAGGGTAAATTAAAAAAGCAGGGAGCCTTTCTCATTAGCTCACCTGCCTTTTTAAGTATTTATATTGAAACCTTACTTCAAAGAAGCCTTCAGCTCATTTGCCATTTTGATGTAATCATCGTTTTTGGCAGCAGTAGCTAATTCAATGGTTTTATCGCACATGGCAGTGGCACCGGCCTTGTCGCCCTGCTTGGCGTGGATGCGTGCCTTGAGCAAAGTCATCCAAAATGCATTGGGATTGGCTGCAATAGCCTTATCGATCCACTCGCGGGCTTTGCCAAGGTCCTTACCATTGTCGAAGTAGTAAGAAGCCGCAGCGTAGTAAGGACGGGTATCCTTATTCATTACATCGTCAATCTGCTTCATTACCTTGCTGTCTACGTCTGTAGAAATGGGAAGGGCAACAGCGGTATTTTCCCACATAATGTGCAGTTCGCAGGCAGTATTACTGATGCTGGCAAACTGCATGGTAAATGTTTCCATTTTTCCCGGCATATTCTGAGCCGCGGCTTTTACCCTTACCACATCATTCTCCTGTTTGTAGGCAGAAGGCGAGGTTACATTCAGGTCTTTGGTAATGATCAACGTCCACTCTTTTGCGCCGGGGATACTTAAAAGGCCATATTTACCGGCTTTTACAGTAGTTCCGCCAATGGTAACATCATCGCTGAAATTGATGGTGGTTGCATTGTTTGCACCGGTACGCCAAACTTTATCAAAAGGAACAAGGTCGCCCATTACTTTACGGCCTTTGGCAGAAGGACGGCTATAACTCAGTTCAATATTACCCAAACCAAAGTCCTGTTTTATAGTTTGCGAAGTTGAAGGTGCAGGCGTACGAAGTTGTTGAGCCTCAACACTCATAAAGGTTAAAAAGGCAGCAAGTGCCAAAGTCAGCTTTTTCATCGATTTGTTTTTAATGTTTGATGTTGTAACAATTGCAGGGAAGATTGGTTTCACAATCGCTGCATTTTTTTGCAGGGCAAATGTAATCTGAGGTTGTTCAATTCCAAACCTTTCAGCCAATATTAGGTTACTTTTGCAAACATTTTTTTTGGGAAAGCAACAAAGGCATGCGACTATATCCTGATTCGGCGTTATTTCAACTGGAGTTTGACAAGGTTCAAAACCTGTTGGTGCATCATTGTAAAACTGATTTTGCCCATCAGGCTACCCGCGATTTACGCATACACACCCATATTTCTTACATTGAACTTGCCCTTAACCAAACCCATGAGTTTAAATTGCTGATACAAACCGGGCAGCATTTCCCCATAGATTTTACTCAAAACATTCACAAGGACATAAAACTGTTGGGCATACCCGGCGCTTCACTTACCGGCGAGCAGTACAACCTTATCCGCAGGTTACTTGATAATGCAGCCGATATTTTCAGGTGGTTTGATACGGAAAGAAGAGAAGCCTTTCCCGCGCTTTCACAGGTAATAAAAGAAAGTTATTACGAAAAAAGCCTGCGCGAAATGATTGATGAAGTGTTGGATGAGGTTGGGCAGGTAAAGGATACCGCAAGCGAAGAACTCAGGGATATCAGGATGTCGCTGTTTAGGAAAAGGAATGAACTCAGGCGGATTTTCGACCGCATCGTTCAAAAAATGAACAAGCAGGGCTACCTTTCTGATATCGAGGAAAGTTTCATTAATGGCAGGCGGGTTTTGGCCGTTTTTGCCGAAAACAAACGCATGATAAAAGGGGTGCTGCACGGCGAAAGTGATACCCGGCAAACGGCTTTTATTGAACCCGAAGAAACCACCGGTTTAAACAACGAAATTTATTCGCTCGAAAATGCGGAGCGAAAAGAAGTTTACCGCATTTTACGACAATTAACAGCAAAGCTTCAGCCTTTTGCGCCGCTTATGCAAACATACCTTGATATCATTGGGCAGTTTGATTTTATAAGGGCTAAGGCAAGACTTGCTATTGATATGAATGCCAACCTGCCCACCGTGGTCAATAAGGCGCATATTGAATTGAAAAAAGCTTTTCACCCTTTACTTTTTTTGTACAATAAGCAGTCGGGAAAAGAAACGATCCCCCTAAACATCAGGCTCGATGACAAAAACCGCATCCTTGTAATCAGCGGTCCCAATGCCGGAGGTAAAACGGTTACCATGAAAACCATTGGCCTGAATCAATTGATGCTTCAGGCAGGATTGCTTGTGCCGGTTGGGGGCGATAGTGTCATGGGTATTTTTAAGCAACTTTTTATTCATATCGGCGATACGCAAAGCCTTGAATTTGAATTAAGTACATACAGTGCCCACCTGCAACACATGAAGTATTTTATTGAGTTGGCCAATGGCAAAACGCTATTCTTTATAGATGAATTGGGCAGTGGAAGCGATCCGAACCTTGGGGGCGCTTTTGCCGAAGTGATCATGGAAGAATTGGCCCACAAGCACTCCATGGGTGTGGTTACCACGCACTACCTCAACCTGAAAGTGATGGCCAACCGCGTACCCGGAGTAATTAACGGTGCCATGCAGTTTGATGAGGAAAAACTCGCTCCGCTGTACAGGCTTGTAGTGGGCAAACCCGGGAGCAGTTATACTTTTTCTATTGCTGAAAGGATTGGTTTGCCCAAAAAGCTGATTGAAAAGGCGAAAAAGCTTGTTGATGAAGACCATTTCAAACTTGATACGTTGCTTAACCGAACCGAACAGGATCTTCAGCGTGTTGAATCGAAGGAGCGGGAACTTCAGAAACTGATGAAGGAAAATGAGCGATTGAAAAAAGAAATGGAACAGGTTCTTGATAAGGAAAAGCACCGTCAGCAGGTGGAATTGCTCAGGCAGCAAAACCGGATAAAGGAAGAACAGATCAACTACCTGAAGGAAATGGAGCGGAAACTGAAGCACATGGTGATTGAGTGGCGGAAATCTGAAAATAAGGATGAGGTCGTCCGGCTTATTCATGCCTTGCTTTTTAAGCAAAAGGAGAAAGCAACAGCCGAAAAGAAGGCTTCAAAAATCGATCAGAAATATATTGAACTTTCAGACCCAATTGGTGAAGGTGATCAAGTGAAAATGAAGAAAAACCGTCAGGTGGGTACGGTGAAGGAAATCAGGGGTAAAAAGGCCATCGTTCAGGTAGGACTGATCCCGATAACGGTTGAATTGGCCGATCTTGTAAAAGTGGAAGAAAGGGTAGTGGAAGGTGTGGGGTGAGGAATTACAAATTTTCAAATCACAAATTACAAATTCCAAAAGGTGAAAAGTGAAAGGTGAAAAAATTCCAAAGGGGTAAATCCCAAATTTCAAAAGGTGAAGATAAAAAGTGAAATCTCAATCCCCAATCCCCAATCCCCAATCCCCAAATCCCAAATCCCAAACCCAACAATAAACAATAAACAACAAATAATAAACAACAAATCAACCTCACTTCGTTTCCACAGCATTTTCCAGGATGTAATAAAACTCCTTGATATCATCATCATTCAGCCGAAGAGTACCGGTAAACTTAATGTAATCGTCGATTTTGTATTTGGGGTTTTTGGTTTTCAGTTTAACGGTCATCACGCTCGCAGGACCGGCCTTGCCGCAAAAGAAGCAGGCGGCATATGGATTGGCAGATAAGGCAACTGAAGCACCGCTTTTATCAACAGGTACCACGTAGCCTTCAACCGTAACAGGCTTACCGTTCAATTTTTTCAAATCTTCGGGAAATTTCGGAAAGAGCATGTAGCCTTCTACTTCTTTTACATACTTCTCGGTAAACTCTACATTTTCCAGTTTGCTCCAACTCAGGAACGGACCATTTCCATTGGCAAAAGCCATTAAAGAAACAATGGTTAAACCTGCAAGTATTTTTCTACCCATCACTCAGTGTTTGTGCAATATTCAATTTGGCAGCTTTAAATGCCGGAATCGCCGCTGCAAAAATACCAATTAAAATGGTGATTATTAACAACCACCACTCTTCCAGGACCCAACCATAACCAAACGAAAACCTAAAATCGGCCGCAGCCACTTTGTTCAGCAGTATCAATCCGATCCTTGAAAGCAGTATGCCAAACACAAACCCGGCAATGGAAAGTAATAACCCTTCTGCCACCAGTATCAAAAAAATCAGCCTGCGGGAAGTTCCCATTGTTCTCATGAGCGCATGCTCAAATTGCCGTTCTTTCAAACGATTGAAAAGCGACACAAATACACTCAGGCCGGCGATCAGCATAATGGCCAAAGCCACACCCTGAAGGGTGGCTATCCCTATTCCCATCAGGTTCATCAGCCTGTTTATTTCCAGAGTGGGTACCGCTGCCTGCATCGAGGTTTGCTCATTGATAGTGCGGGGAAGCATCATTACCGCCATCGGGCTGCGAAATTTTACAAGCATCGCTGTAATTTGTAATCCCCGATCTTCAGTTTCCTCCCCAACTTCATTTTCAGTATGATGTTTTTCGTCGCCATCATGCTCTTCATGCGCAACTTCCGGATTGTCTTCATGCATTTCACCATGAATATCCCAAACACTTTCCAGGTTTGTTATGATCAGTTGATCAATAACCGATCCTGTTGTTTGTAAAACCCCTGTAACCAAAAACTGAGACTCTTCATGGGTGTGCCCCCGTTCATCCTCACCATGGGTGCTGAAAAAGGCATCCCCAACCTTCAGACCTGTTCTTTTGGCCACTGCAGCCCCTACCACTACTTCCATCGACTTTGAAAATAGCCCTCCTTTGGCAAGGGAGGCATTATACATATCGAGGTATGCAGGTGTAGTGCCTACAATGCGATAACCTTTGTAGGAATCCCCAAATGACAGCTGTATGGTTTTTTCAACCATAGGATTTCGGGCAAGCTTATCAGCCTCGGCTTTGGAAATATTGCCCGTGGGGGCATCAACATGAT
>JALOMX010000014.1 GCA_025455245.1 Chitinophagaceae bacterium | reverse complement strand
ACAGTCAAAAATAACGGTAAGGTTAGCCCCCTTGTTTAGCAGGTTGTTATACCAAACGCGCTGTTCTTTATCCCTGATATCACTGAAGGGGTTTTGCCAGGCATCAGCAGGCACAAGGGTTTCATCAAGCTTATCTGACTCGGGTGAAAGGCTGTTAGGTTGCTGACTGCCATGCCCGGCATAAAATATAAATACATGATCTCCGGCTTTGACCCTTTCCGTTAAGGATGCCACTTCATCCATTATCCGCTTCCGGGTAGCTTCCTGATCATATATCTCCCTGATTGTATTATTTGAAAAACCGAAGCGGGATAACAGCAGCGATTTCATGGCTAACGCATCGTTGACACATCCATCGAGATTACTGAACCCTGAACGAAGTCCTGTTTGGTTAACCTTAGGAATACCCCCGGTTGGTTCGTATTGATTAATCGCAATTAAAAGTGCATGCTTTTCCTGAGCGTCAGCCACATAATTGAAATACAGCGAAAAGAAAATAAAAAAGGATAATATTTTTCTCATATAAATGTCTGATTCTTTGTACATTGAGATTTCATACGGAAGTCCAGAGAAATTCGAAATTAAACATTGTTTTAGAATTCAGACATATATGATTGCCCGGCAACATTTGACATTCATTTATTCATATATTAAATCAGAAGGATACTCATGAAGTTAATCTTCCTTGAATTATTCATATTGCTTTCCTTTTCGGCATTGTCTCAGGAACCGAGGCTTGTTATTCCTTCCGGGCATTCCGGCTCTGTTTCAGCCATTCAATTCAGTCCTGATGGAATGCGAATCGTAACAGCATCGGATGATAATAATGCCAAGATATGGGATACCGAAACCGGTCATGAAATAATTGAACTAAAAGGCCACCTCGGAAAAATTACAGGTGCCGCATTCAGCCCTGACGGTAAAACCATTGCAACATCTTCGATAGACAGTACCATTATTCTCTGGGATGCATTTAAAGGAGAAATATTAAAGGAATTCAGCGGACATAAAAATCACGTTTCCTCGGTATCATTCAGTTATGACGGGAGGAAACTTCTTTCGACATCTTCTGATAACACTGTCCGAACATGGGATATTTCAACAGGGAAAAACCTGATAATTATTAAAGATCCAAATGCTATTTTTCTCTCGGCAACTTTTAATCAAGAAGGAAATAAGATATTAACTGCATCAGCACTGGAAGGACCAATACTATGGGATGCCATAACAGGTAAACGATTAGCAGCATTTGACTGGAAATATACTGATGGTATAAATTATGCTTTTTTTTCACCGGACAACAAATCCATTATCACAGCAAGTTACGAACACATAGGCGGCCAATGGGATATAGAAACAGGAAAACAAATAAAGACTTTCGAAATTCCCCGGGAGCAATTCAATGTAGTGCATTTCAATAAAGACGGTAATCGCCTATATACAGCCACGGGGTCTGGAATAATAAAGATTTGGAATACATCTAACGGTGAAGTCATCCATGAAATTCAAACAGTAAAAGATAAACTACTTACCTCACTTTCTGTAAATGAGGAAGAAGATAAATTAATTGCAGGCTCCCTTGATGGGTCATCGTACCTGATAACAATCCCGGATGAAAAAATCCGAAAAACATTAAGAGGATATACCAATGTTGTAGGGAGTGTAACCTTTTCAGAGGATGGAAGCAAGATTCTTGTAGTCAACGACCTTGAGACTTATAAGGTGCTGGATGCAGAACATTTCAGAATTAATACAAAAGTTTCTGTGAAAGGGAATGAGTTGAACAGAGCTGACCTTTTGCCGAATGGAAATAAACTGTTTGTTACATCCGGCGACTCTATGTTTTTTATGGATGCTTCGAATGGAAAATTTTTGCATTCAATTGATAAAAAATACCTTGGCCAAAATCCCCCGGTATTTTCCGGGAAGGGTGAATTACTGTTCATTACCGGAATGGATTCGGTGATAAGGATATGGGAAACAAAAACAGCTACCCTGATTCGTGAGATAAGCGACTCAATAAACCCGATTACATCCCTGAATATAAGCAGTGATGGGAAATCATTAATGAGTGTGCATGTTGACGGAAGCATAAAAATGTATGATCCGAACACCGGTGAAGTGATTTTATCGCTCAAAGACAAGCTCAATGAAAATTACTATGTGCAATTAAGTCCTGACGGAGAAAAAATAATGGCATTTGCAGATAAAAAAGCCATTGTTTGGGATGCAAAAGATGGCAATAAAATTTTTGAAACAACTTCAAATGAGGATTTCCTGTACAATGGAGCAATAATCAGCCCGGATGGTAAGTGGTTCCTGAAGGAGTCTGCTAACAACAAAATCCTTGCATATAAGTTTGGGACAAAAGATCCAATATTTATTATTGACGGAAAGGATAATAATTTTATCCGAATTGAGTATGACCCGGATGGCAATCAAATAATTACGGCAACAAGGAGACTGGTTCAAATCTGGAATGCACAGACAGGCAAGCTAAGATATGAAATCCCCATGGGGATAAACTTTGAATTTGCGGATATTAACCTGAAAACACAAAAGATCCTTTCATTTAGAAATTCAGAATTCAAACTGCTGGATTTTCCTGCGGGAAGAGAACTTATCAGTTTCTATTTAATTGAAGATAAAGACTGGGTTATCGTTCATCCATCGGGATTATTTGATGCAACCCCCGAAGCCATGGGAAAAATGTATTGGGTGAAGGAGAATGAAATAATTGAACTGAATCAGCTGAAAGACAGGTTCTATCAACCGGGTCTTTGGAATATGGTCCTGGAAAATAAGGCACTGAGAAGTGTTGCTGGTATGGGAGAAGTAAAACTTTATCCTGAAGTAATAACCGGCGAAATAAAAGACGGTATTTTACCGATTGATCTGAAAAAGAGGGATGGAGGATATGGAAAAATAAGTATATATGTCAATAATATAGAAGTAATTGAAGATGCAAGGCCTTCAGGTTTTGATACATCTTTACAGCAGCAAAAACTCTTCGTAAATATTGCATCCTTCCTTGCAGAAGGAATAGATAACCACATTTCAGTTAAGGCACAATCTGCTGATGGCTTCATCAGCAGCCGGGGCATTACAGTAGTTAAGCCAGCATTGGATAGCAGCAAACGCCGGAATCCGGCTCTTTATGCCATCATTTGCGGAACAAACGAGTATAGTGATCCACGCATTAACCTTCGCTATCCTGTCCGAGATGCAGAAGCTATGGCAAAAGCAATTTCTTTATCAGGGGGCAACCTGTTCGGAACCGACAGCACACATTTGTTTATTATTACTAATCCGGGCAAAACCCCTACCACAAAAGTCAATATTAAAAACACCTTTGAAGAAGTAAGTAAGCGGGCAAAGCCCGAAGACATCATAATGGTTTACCTGAGCGGTCATGGAATTACGCTTGGCGGAGATAATGATGATTTTTTTTACCTGACAAAAGAGGCAAGCGGTTCAAGGGCTTCAAGTTTCCGGGATCCCGTACTGCGTGAAAAACAGACCATCAGCACTACAGAATTTACCCAGATGCTTAATGGCATAGACGCTTTGAAGCGCATCATGATTATTGACGCTTGCGGCAGTGGTAAAGCCGTAGACAATATGCTTGCCATGCGCAATATTGATGCCCTGCAAATAAGGGCCATCGATCGCATGAAAGACAGAACAGGCTTATACATAATCAGCGGATGTACAGCCGATGCTGAAAGTTACGAGTCCAACATTTATGGTCAGGGGTTACTTACATACAGCATTCTCGAAGGCATGAAAGGGCCTGCATTAAAGGATTATAAAATGGTAGATGTATTGAATGTATTGCAATATGCACGGGAAAGAGTTCCCTTGCTTGCATCGGGCCTTGGCGGCATTCAGGAACCCCAAATGCTTATTCCCACTACAGGCAGCTTTGATATTGGCATAGTCAATGAAAGTGATAAGAAAAACATACCGCTTGCAGAGGTAAAACCGGTTTTTGTACGCCCTGTTTTACTAGAACTGAGTAAAACAAGGGACGTATTAAAGCTGTCACAGGAAGTAAAACAAAAAATGATTGAACTAACCATTGAAAAAGGTCCAAAATCTGAGTTTACATTTCTTGATGTTGATGAGTTTCCCGGAGCCTGCAGTATCAGTGGAATATATTCTATGGAAAATGATAAAATTTCGCTGAATGGTTCTCTTCAGTTTGATGGAAGGGATTTACCTTTAAAATTAGAAAAAATTGAAAGGGCAGATTTTGCGGCTGTTCTCATCAACATGGTTTTAAAGAAAATTGAATAAAGCTGATATGTATGGTAAAAATTACCGGAATCATTACAGGAATTCTTCTGCTTTCGTGTATTTACGGCTATTCCGGCGCGGGCATTAAAAAAGATACCATTGGAAAAACCTACTCCATTTCTGTTGGAATTGATCTCTACAAATCATTCCCGCTGATGAATTGTAAAAAAGATGCTGTCGCCATTCATTCAATTTTAAAAAATCAGGCGAAAGGTAAAAATGATGAGCATTATTTGCTGCTTGACAAATACGCCACTAAGGATTCTATTTTAAATTTGATTAAGCATATCGCAAGATCAGCAGAACCCAATGATCTGTTTGTATTCTTTTTTGCCGGATTAACTGTTTTTAATGGAAATGATCCTGCAAACTTTGAAACATGGTTTGCCCCGTTTGGTAGTACTGATGACATTAAGCCTGAATTTTTGTTTACAGACAGTGCACTTGGCAGGGATGAATTTTCCGGGCTCATTTCACTCAAATTACTTCAGGAGCATGTTCAGCTTTTGCCTTGCAGAAATCAGCTTTTCATTGCCGAAGCAGCAAGCACTGCCAACCTGAATGCAGAATTTGCTTCAGCGCTTATGCAAGGCTCTCCCGATGTTGCAGCATTGCAAAGTATAAACAGGGTTATTGTTGCACCTAAAAAAATTGGACAAGAACTTAAAGATGGCGGCATGCTTGCACTTGCGCTTCAAAAGTTGGATACCGCTAAATTCAGGCTTACTGATCTTTTGATAAAGGAAAAAGCAAATGCCGTAGCTCAGGCCATCATCAATAATTGTGCACCCGATTATGCGGATGTATTTTTTGAAAGAGATTTTTTAAAACTATATCAACAGATTAACCGGAATAATCTTGTTACAAGAAGCAGGACGGTCAAATTAAATCTACCCGAACCTGCCAAACAGGCACTGGCCAATAAAAACAAATTCGCACTGCTAATTGGAATTGACCATTACAGGGTTAAAGGCTGGGACCCGCTCAATAATCCCATAAGAGATGCCAATGAAATTGCAACCGTATTGAAAGATCTGTATGGTTACGACACCATTGTGCTCAGAGACCCCAAAGCGGCAACTATTTACAACACACTGCTTGATCTTTATTCCAAAATGAAGCCTGATGATGACTTTATTTTTTATGCCGCCGGGCACGGTGATTATGATCAGGCACTGCTTGATGATGGTTTTCTGGTTTGTATAGATTCAAAATCTGTTGAGGAAGATGTTATGCGCAACACATACATCGCCCACAGCAAACTGAAAAGGATCCTTAATAAAATGCCATCAGGAAACGTCCTCGTCCTGCTGGATATATGCCATGCCGGGACCTTTGATGAAAAGGTACTTGGCGGGCCAATGCGTAGCGGTGAAAACAAGGATGCTATTTTACGGCAAAATGTAAATCAGTTTTTCCTTGAAAAAAGCAATTATAAAAGCCGTAAATTATTGACATCAGTTGGGAAACAACCGGCTTTTGATGGGATGGTAGGAAAACATTCGCCCTTCGCCACATATTTACTTAATCTGTTGTATGGCGCAGGAGGCGAAGTAGGAATGCTTACGGCATCAGATATCTTCAGTAGTCTGCAGAAAGCCGGATTGTATGACGATACCAACATGCGAATCTTTCCCCATCAGGCCGCCTTCGGCGATCACGAACCTGAAGGGGAATTTATTCTACTGCCGCTAAAGAAAGAATTCTGATTGATCATCCGCTTATCCTTTTAAGGTCTATCGATTTTTCAAAAAATAACCGTGGACATATGTTTTTCAGTCAGGCTATAAAAATTATTCACTTCCTTTATCTAAAGTCAATAAACCAAACAGGTTGGCATTTTGTAATAGGTACTATGGTAATGTACTTTTTTGTATAAGCTTAAAAAGTCACTTTAAAGCCATTACCATTTATTCCTGCATATTGGTTTACCGTATGGAAAATCATGAAGAACTAAGGGAAAAATTTTCGACAATTCGGAAGCGAAAACTTTCTTAATGAATTTATTTCAAAAAAATGTTTATGAACTTTCCTCTGAAAAAGTGGCTATTTATCATATCGGCTTTCAGTCTGTTTATTGCATGTGCTTCCCGTATCAGCAATATTCCTGCTGAATATGCTTCACCTGCAGGTACTGTTCCCATTCCTGCCCATAAACAATTCCCGGGCAATGCAGAAAAAGGATTTACATACCTGACCGAGGGTGACTATCTGAAAAGCGGAATACCGGTAAACTTATTTAAACAGGCCTTTCTTGCAGGATCGGGAAAACCCGACCTTGGCAGACAAGGAGACAACAAAGGGGTCCCTTATGATTTTACCGTTATTACCGCACCCAATGGCGCTAAAGTTGGTGCTCCGAACTGCATGTTTTGTCATGCTCAAACCTGGGGCGACAGTGTAATAATCGGCCTGGGCAACAGCCTGAGTGATTACAGCTTGCCACAGCAGGCTGCAATGGCAATGGCCGAAACAGCCTTGAAATTGATGAACGAAAAAGACCGTGCTGCAGCCACGAACTTTATAAGGGCCGGTAAAACAACGGCGCCTTATTTAACCACGGCAAGTAAAGGTGTAAATATTGCTGACCGGCTAACAGCCGTGCTTGCAGCCCATCGCGATCCGAAAAGTTTTGTATGGCGCAATGAACCGGGCCTTGCATTATCAAAAGAAGTCATCCCGACGGATGTACCCGCCTGGTGGTTGCTTAAAAAGAAAAATGCCATGTTTTACAGCGGATTCGGAAGGGGTGATTTCCCGCGTTTTTTGATGGCGGCAAACCTGCTTACGGTTACCGACACTGCGGAAGCAGCAGAGGTGCTTACCCATTTTGATGATGTGCTCGCCTATATTTATTCAATCAAGCCTCCCAAATATCCCAAACCGATCGATCAGGACCTTGCGTCAAAAGGCAAACCGTTGTTTGATAAAAACTGCGCCAAATGTCATGGAAAGTATGGAGCCGATGAAAACTATCCCAATTTGCTGGTTCCTTTAGAAATTATCAAAACAGACTCAGCCCTCGTAGAATCCAACTTCAGCAGTCCTCAGTTTTTGGATTGGTTCAGGCAAAGCTGGTTCAGAACCGGAGAGCGCAAGGCAGACCTTGTTCCCTTCAAGGGATATATTGCACCACCGCTCGATGGGGTATGGATTACAGCGCCATATTTGCACAACGGAAGCGTTCCAAACCTTGAAACCCTTTTAAACAGTAAAACCCGCCCTGTTTACTGGGAAAGAAGTTTTGACAAGCCTGAATATGATTATGAAAAAGTAGGATGGATTTATAAAGAACATGAGAAACAAATTAACAAAAGCACTTACAACACAACATTGAGGGGTTATAATAATCATGGTCATACCTTTGGTGACAAACTGAATGACATTGAGCGTAAAGCAGTAATAGAATACCTGAAAACATTGTGAATACCGAAAAAAAAACACCGGGGGAAGAAGTAATTTATCATTGGCTTTCCCAAAAATCAATGTTGCCGTTTAAATTTCAGGAAGAGGTATGGAAACATATTATCGAAGAAAGAAGCGGAATGGTAAATGCCCCTACGGGCTGCGGAAAAACATTTTCAGTTTTTCTCGGTGCCCTTATCCGGTTTATAAATGCCCATCCCTCGGACTGGAAATCCATTAAGCAAAACGGGTTACAACTTCTCTGGATAACGCCCCTGCGTGCCCTTGCAAAAGATATCGGAAGGGCAATGGAAGAAGTTGTTTCAGCGCTGGGAATGCAATGGCAAATTGCCGTGCGCAACGGCGACACATCCGTTTCAGAAAGGGCGCGACAGCGTAAAAAAGCACCTGAAGTGCTGATCATTACTCCGGAAAGCCTCCACCTGCTCCTTGCTACCAAAGACCATGGTTCCTTTTTCAATACACTCCGCATTATTGCAGTGGATGAATGGCATGAATTGCTTGGAAGCAAGCGTGGAGTTCAGGTAGAATTGGCCCTTGCATACCTGATACATAAATGCCGGGAATCAAATGAACAGGCTGACGAATTGGTTTCGCCAAATTCTGCCGGTCATCAAAAACCCCTAATCAAAACTTCCTCATCTCCCTTGATCTGGGGTATTTCGGCAACCATAGGAAATCTGGATGAGGCACAGGATGTTCTTTTAAAATCGCTGCGTCAATCCGGGGTAGTTGTAAAGGCCGAAATAGATAAAAAGATCGCTGTACATACCATTATTCCCGATGAAATTGAAAAGTATCCATGGGCAGGCCATCTGGGAATCAAACTCATCGGGAAGGTTGTCCCGATTATCGAAAAGAGTAAAACAACCTTAATCTTTATCAATACGCGTGGCATGGCCGAGCGTTGGTACCAAAGCCTGCTGGATATCGCTCCCGAACTTGCAGGTGCCATTGCCCTTCACCACGGCAGTATAGAAATGGAACTGCGGCAGTGGGTGGAAGAAGCGCTTCATACAGAAAAACTAAAAGCGGTGGTTACCACTGCTAGCCTTGACCTTGGGGTTGACTTCAGGCCGGTAGATTCGGTTATCCAGGTAGGATCACCCAAAGGAGTGGCAAGGTTTTTGCAAAGGGCGGGCCGGGCAGGTCATCAACCCGGCGAGGTAAGCCATATATACTTTTTACCTACACATAGCCTTGAACTGGTAGAGTCGGCAGCATTGCAGCAAGCCATGCACCGTGGGTATATCGAAGATCGGATACCCCTTTTGCTATGCTACGATGTTTTGCTTCAGTTTTTATGCACACTCGCTGTTGGTGATGGATTTAAGCCCGAAGAGATTTTTCCGGTTTTAAAAAACACCTACAGCTATGCAGAATTAACCAATGATGAGTGGCTGGCACTTCTGAACCACCTTACGGAAGGAGGACAGGCATTAAAACAATATGATGAGTACAGAAAAGTAGATATAGAGCCTGATGGAAACTACAGGATAAAAAGCAGAAGGTTGGCCCTTCGCCACAGGCTGGGCATTGGCACCATTGTAAGCGATGCCATGCTGAAGGTGAAATTCATGACAGGTGGCTATATCGGACATATTGAAGAATGGTTTATCAGCCGGCTTGAACCGGGAGATGCTTTTACCCTTGCCGGCCGCAATGTTGAATTGGTTCAGGTAAAAGACATGACGGTACTGGTACGCAAAAGCAACAGCAAAAAAACAATCGTACCAAGCTGGATGGGTGGACGGATGAGCCTGACCGCGAATCTTGGTGAAGTATTGAGGGAAACATTTTCGCAGACATCTGATCTGGTGAAAGGCGCCCCTTCCGGGTCTTTTCCGATAGAACTAAGGAGCCTCGAACCTTTGCTGCACCTTCAGGAGGACCTTTCGCACATACCAAGACAAAATGAATTATTAATAGAGCATCATGAAGATGAAGAAGGATATCACCTGCTCGTTTATCCTTTTGAAGGAAGACAGATCCATGAAGCTTTGAGCGCCATACTCGCTTACCGGATCGGTAAAATCTTGCCTATTAGTTTCAGTATAGCCATGAACGACTATGGCTTTGAATTGCTGAGCGACAAGCCGATCCCCGTTGACGACTCAAATGTTTATGATCTTTTCTCTCTTGACAACCTGCTTGCGGATATGCAGAAAAGCACCAATCAGGTTGAAATGGCTATGCGGAAATTTCGGGATATTGCCGTTATCGGCGGACTGATTTTTCCCGGCATGCCGGGCGAACAAAAAAAAGCCCGCCACCTGCAGGCTTCAGCATCGCTGCTGTTCAAGGTATTCCGCGAATTCGATCCGGAAAACTTATTGCTCAGACAGGCATACAACGAAGTATTTGAACAGCAGATGGAAGAAGTGCGACTGAGACAAGCCCTGCAGCGTATTGTAGAAAACCCAATCATTATAACTTTCCCGGAAAGACTTACCCCACTTAGTTTTCCTATCATAGTAGATGGCCTCAACCGCAACAACCTTACTACTGAAAAACTTGAAGACCGTATCCGCAAAATGCAGGCCGCATTAGGTTGAACCGGCTACATTGATCAGATTCGTTTTTGCCTTTTAACCGGATTGAACAAACCAAATGTTTTATTCAATTCCATTCCTGCTTGGTTGTTTCCCTAATTTGCATAAGGCTATTAACATGCCATATATTTGTTTGCAATTATTCCTCCCACCATTTCAACCTGCTTCAATATGAACCGAAGAAAATTTGTTACCCAATCGACCCTTGCTTCAGGAGCACTTGTTTTCTCCAAATATGGCTTTGGGAAAAATTTCAAGGAATTCCCCATAGTTCGTACACCCGCTGGTGAAAGAAAATTCAGCAGTCCGGCAGTAGAAAAAGTAATTGAAACCATTCAGAAAAATGTTCGGAACCCTGAAATCGGCTGGCTTTTTGAAAACTGTTTTCCCAACACCCTCGATACAACCGTTGACTTTGAATACATAAACGGAAAGCCTGATACCTATGTGATTACCGGCGATATTGATGCCATGTGGCTGCGGGACAGCACTGCACAGGTTTGGCCTTACCTGCCGCTCATGAAGGATGATCCAAAATTGCAGGAATTAATAAAAGGAGTCATTTACAGACAAACAAAATGTATTCTGCTCGATCCATATGCAAATGCATTCTTTAAAGACCCCAACAGAGAAAGCGAATGGAAGAATGATATTACCCAAATGAAACCCGGAATCCATGAACGAAAATGGGAAATAGACAGCCTTTGCTATCCTGTAAGGCTGATTTATGCCTACTGGAAAGAAACCGGGGACTCTTCTGTTCTTGATAATGAATGGGTAGAAGCCATGCGGCTTGTATTGCAAACCTTCCGTGAACAACAACGCTTTGAAAGCAAGGGACCATATACGTTTCAGCGCACAACGGCATGGGCCACCGATGGGGTTCCGCTCAGCGGATATGGGTATCCGGTAAAACCCAACGGACTGATTGTTTCCATTTTCAGACCAAGTGATGATGCAACCTTATTTCCTTTTTTGATACCAAGCAATTTTTTTGCTGTTGAAAGCCTGAAACAAATGGCCGAATTGCTCTCCATACCTTCATTGAACAAAACGAAAGAAGCCAATGAAGCCCATGCACTCCGGAAACAGGTTGATGAGGCTTTGCAAAAACATGGTATCATTAATCATCCCCGGTTTGGCCGCATCATTGCTTTTGAAGTGAATGGCTTCGGAAGCTTTCATATGATGGACGATGCCAACGTACCCTCCTTGCTGTCGCTACCCTACCTGGGAGCTGTTAAACCAAATGATCCCCTTTACCTGAATACCCGAAAGGTTGTCCTCAGTGAAAACAATCCTTTTTTTTACAAAGGAAAAGCAGCTGAAGGCATTGGGGGCCCTCATACCGGTATGGATACCATTTGGCCGATGAGCATCATTCTGAGGGCCATCACAAGTGTAGATGACAAAGAAATTGCGGACTGCATAGAAACCCTCCGGTTGACACATGCCGGTACAGGTTTTATGCATGAGAGTTTCCATAAAGACGATCCTGCCAGGTTTACCAGAAAATGGTTTGCCTGGGCAAATACCCTTTTTGGCGAAATGATCTGGAAAGTGTTCAGGGAAAGAAAGCATTTGATCGTTTAAAAAGCTAAGGTCAATGGTTTAAGCATTTTGTAAGCACAGAAAAAATGCCTTTTTGGGGAATCAACGATTAAACATCTGAGGTACATTTAAGTCAAAGCACACATGCTAAGCATTCAAAAGCAAAATCACCTTTTCTGGAGAGCCGGATTTGGCCCCACGCCGGAGATGATTCACCAATCAACGCCATTTCGGCCGGAACCTTATGTGAAAGCTTTGCTTAAAGCTTCCGAAAAACCACCCATCCCATTTACGGTGGTTCAAAATATGGTGGACGGGCTTGGAAATGGTATTGGGGAAATAGGAAGAATGCAGGCACAGCAGGGAACCGATAGTTTAACGGCTGATCAGCGAAGGCGGCAAATGCAACAGCAGAACAGGCAGGCTACCCGCAGCCTGAACCTTGCCTGGCTTGACGAAATGGTAAACAGTAGCGCACAGCTACGCGAAAAGATGGCCTTATTCTGGCACGGGCATTTTGCCTGCAGAAACCTCAACAGTTTTTTTCAGCAACAACTTATCAATATTATTCGCGAACATGCCCTTTCGGATTTTGGCACCCTGCTGCATGCCGTGAGCAAAAGTCCCGCGATGTTGCAATTTCTTAATAATCAGCAAAACCGGAAAAACAGCCCAAATGAAAACTTTGCCCGCGAGGTAATGGAATTGTTTACCCTGGGCCGCGGCAATTATTCTGAAAACGACATTAAGGAAGCCGCCCGTGCATTTACCGGATGGGGATTTAATCTTCAGGGACAATTTCAGTTCAGGGCTTTTCAACATGATACAGGCGACAAAACGGTTTTGGGAAAAACAGGTAATCTTTCCGGAGAAGAGGTACTTGACCACTTATTGAGTCAAAGGCAAACAGCCACCTTTATTTGCAGTAAGATTTACAGGTTTTTTGTACACGACAACGTCAATGCGGACCACGTTGCATGGCTATCAAAACGTTTTTATGAGAATGGATATGAAATAAAACCACTCCTTCAAGACCTTTTCACGGCAT
>JALOMX010000251.1 GCA_025455245.1 Chitinophagaceae bacterium | reverse complement strand
GGAATTAAGTATTGCCCTGCTGGATGAATGGGAGAATAAAATTGAGCAACTGGCGCAAAGCACCATACTGGAAAATGTAACCTCGGTTAGCGGGGTACCTACCTGGACCCTTGTGCTTTTTAGGCGGATTCTTGAAATTACCGGCAAATCAACCATAAAGGAAGTATGGCCTGAACTTGAACTGTATATTCATGGCGGGGTTTCGTTTACCCCTTACCGCAATCAGTTTGAAAAAATAGTGGGGCCCGGGGTACGCTACCTGGAAACCTATAATGCAAGCGAAGGTTTTTTTGCCGCCCAAAGCCATGAAGACGAAGATGGCATGCTGCTTTACCTGGACCATGGTATATTTTATGAATTTATGCCCATGGAAGAATTCGGGAACGAAAATCCGCAAACCATCGGCCTTGCTGATGTTGTGACCGGCAAAAATTATGCTCCCGTTATTTCAACAACAGGGGGCCTTTGGAGATACCTGTTAGGCGATACCATTCAATTTACATCTACTTTTCCATTCAGGGTAAGGGTTAGCGGCCGGATAAAACATTACATCAATGCTTTTGGAGAAGAAGTAATGGTTGAAAATGCAGACCGCGCCATTGCAATGGCCTGCGAAACAACCGGGGCTACCGTTATTGATTATACAGCAGCGCCCATCTTCTTCTCCGGAAACAGTAATGGCGCGCATGAATGGATCATTGAATTCGGAACACCTCCCGAAGACTTTGAAACTTTTGCAAACCGCCTTGATGATGCATTGCGCTCCGTAAACAGCGACTACGATGCCAAAAGGCATAAAGATATTGCCTTGAGAAGGCTGGTCATGAACGTGGCACCGATTGGAACTTTCAACGAATGGTTACGGAAAAAAGGGAAATTAGGCGGACAACATAAAGTCCCGCGGTTGAGCAACGACAGGGGCATTTTGGAAGAAATTAAAAGTTTACTCTGAATTATATTAAAAACAATTACTATGAAACTTCTTGAAAATAAAGTGGCAATTATCACCGGGGCCGCAAGGGGTATTGGCGAAGGTATTGCCATTAAGTTTGCCGAACATGGGGCACATGTGGCATTTACTTACGTAAGCGATAGCAGCGCCGAAAAAGCCGCCGCCCTCGAGGAAAAATTGAAAGCCTCAGGCGTAAAAGCAAAAGCCTACCAAAGCAATGCCGGCGAATTTGCCGCTTGCGAAAAACTCGTAAATGATGTTATTGCCGAGTTTGGAACAGTGGATATACTGGTGAACAATGCCGGCATCAGCAAAGACAACCTGCTGATGCGTATGACCCCCGAACAATGGGAATCGGTCATACAAACCAACCTGAACAGTGTATTTTATATGACCAAGCAGGTTATAAGGCCAATGATGAAAGCAAGAAGCGGAAGCATCATAAATATGAGCAGTGTAATAGGCGAAATGGGAAATGCAGGGCAAGGCAGTTATGCCGCATCCAAAGCAGGTGTGATTGGTTTTACCAAAAGTGTGGCCAAAGAACTCGGCAGCCGAAATATCCGATGCAATGCCATTGCACCCGGCTTTATTGAGACCGACATGACAAGTTATCTGAAAGAGGGGGAAGCAGCCGATAAATACAAGGCAGGGATACCTTTAGGAAGATTTGGGACAGCAGAAGATATTGCCAATGTATCCCTGTTTCTTGCGAGTGATATGGGCAATTATATTACAGGTCAGGTTATCAGCGCCTGCGGAGGTTTGAATATTTAATGTAACATAAACCTGATTTAAAGGACGCACCATTGTGTGTCCTTTTTATTTTCAAGGACGTAGTTTAATTTCTAAAATTTAAAGCCCCTGATGTGAGAAACATTCTGCTCATCATAATATGTTTATCGGGATATATATCTGTTAATGCCCAAAGAATCGACACGCTCCCATTCACTTTAAGCAAAGGGCTGTTGGTTATTCCGGGTAAAATCAATAACCACGACGTATCATTTATTTTTGATACCGGGGCAGGGGTTACTGTAACTACAGAAAAAGGGAATAACGGAGCCGGGATTTCAACAAAGAAGAAAACCACTAAAGTGCGTGATGCAAACCACAATGTATCTGCCCTTAAACAGGTATTATTAAAGCGGGTTTCTGTTGGCAGTTTCTCCAAAGAACAATTAAAAGGGGTAACCTTCAATATGCCATTCATGGAATGTCAGGACCTGCAATTATTGGGACAGGATTTTATCCATAGTTTTCATTGGAAGTTTGATTTTGAAAATGGTTTTGTATGTATTTCCGATGCACCCTTTGAAATAACCACACCCATGTCTGAAATGGACATAACCCTTCAAAAAGGAAGACCATTTACAACGTTGAATATTAATCAACAAAGTTTTAATTGTTTGATTGATTTTGGTTACAGGGGCTACCTTGATGTAAATAAGGAAAGTCCGGGTTTGAAAGATATGGTTGCAAAAAAAATCATGGCGGGCACAGCCGTAACATATTTTCAGCGCCCCATGAGTTTAACCAGTATACACGATGGAGATTCAGTTCAATATTTATTGATTGACTCTTTAATCCTTTCCGGACAATCATTACAAAATATACCGACATCATTCAGCAGATATAAAGGAGTGAAAATTGGCTATAAATTTTTTACTTCTTATTGCAAAACATTGATCATTAACAGCAGTGCAAATAAGTATTTCCTTGAATATAAGCAAGAACCTGATTGGGCAAGCCCGCCCTTTGATGCAGGTTTTATTTTTGAGAACGGGAAGATTATTGTATCAGACAAAAACCTTTCACCCAATTCATCAGCCGCCCATCTCGAAATTGGAGAGTCCATTAAATCTTTGAATGGAAAAACAATAAACGATTTTAAAGATTTTTGCGGATTGCTCAAATGGAGATTCTCCAATAATGAGCCTGAAATAATGGTTGAAAAGGAAGATGGCAAAAAAATAATGATTAAAAGGCAGCCTGTTTTTAAAACCCAATAACATGAGGAACAAGTCGTTCAGGAAAATTTATATTAAATAATTGCACATATCTTATTGGATAACAGGTATAAAATAAAGGGCTGACACTTGTCAGCCCTTTTCAGTTGTTATTTTTTACTTATCTCCTCAAGCAGTTGTTTGACAGCAGCCTCAAGTTGTGCATCTTTCCCTTTCAAAAATTCCTCATACTTCAAAGGAACTTTTATATCGGGTTCAAGCTGCAGGTTTTCGAGTGGTCTGTCTTCTTTTACTCCATAAAAAGCAATCATCGGGATACCAAAAACCATGGTAGGGTCTATTTGGGTTTCCCACCAAACGGCTGTACTTGTTCCGGGCACAGGCATTCCAATCAGTTTTCCGATTCCTTTGGCACGGTAGGCATAAGGAAATGCATGTGCATCGGAATAATTGCTTTCACTCATCAGCACAGCGCTTGGCTTTGACCATTTATCCCGAGGCTCACCACCCTTTGTAATATATCCATAAGGCCTGAAAGTGGCATATGGCTTACCGTCGAGGAAATTTGAAAGGTCTTCATGCAACCATCCTCCACCATTAAAACGGGTATCGACAATAAGGGCTTCTTTGTCCATGTTCTTTCCCATCACCTTATCTATTCCTTCACGGAATGATCCATCATTCATTCCCTGAATATGAACATATCCTACCTTACCGTTGCTCAATTTTTCAGTCATCTCTTCCATTTTTTTAACCCAGCGGCTATACATTAATCCGGATTCTTCCTGAAGACTAATGGGCTTGATAACCTGTTCAAACCGGGTCTTTGAAACAGGGTCAAAAACAAGCAGCAATGTACGCTTACCTGATTTACGGTTCAAGGTCGATGTCCAGTCAATTTTGTCATCCAATGTAACACCGTCAATCTGTTCAATGATATGCCCGGCTTTTACTTTGGATGCAGCATTATCCAATGGTCCGCCCTTCAATACTTCATCCACTTTTACACCTGTGCCTGTAAATGTTTCATCGGGTATGATTCCCAAAGAAGCTGTATTATCCGGATTTGCCGGCCTCGGACTATACCTTCCTCCGGTATGTGAACCGTTCAGTTCTCCAAGTATCCCCATGTAGTTTTGGATCATAGAATTTTTTCTTAACCTGCCTCCATGCATGGTGGAATATGTATTCCCTTTCGGCTTCTTCATTTAAGGTCATTTCCCCACTGATAACAATAGGGGTCACTTTACCACTTTCATCAATTTTAACAAGGGTTCCGTTATTTACCATCAGCAAGGTCTTTCCATCTTTACTCATTTGCAGATTACTTGAAGAACTTCCAACCTTTGCCAGTATTTTAGTTTCTTTTGTTCTCAAATCGGTTACCCAAAGGTCATATCCCCTTTCAAATGAAGCGAGATAG
>JALOMX010000250.1 GCA_025455245.1 Chitinophagaceae bacterium | reverse complement strand
TCCTTTCATAATCTGCATTTCCACATCCAACCAAAAGGATTAACAAGGGTAACGAGAACAAAAAATTCAAATTTCTTTTCATTATCTGTTTTGTTTAAATAAATGATTAGTACTCTCCTTTGAGCTTATCGGCAAGCACAGGGAGGATTTTATTGAATTGTAAAACACATTCCTCGAGGCTCAATGACGATCTTCCTCCCGATGCGTTTTTATGGCCTCCGCCATTAAAATACTGACGGGCAAATTGGTTTACATCTATATCACCCTTGCTCCTGAAGGACCATTTACGTTCTTCATCCCTGTCAATAACAATGGCTGCCATTTTTATTCCCTGAAGACTCAAAGGATAATTTACAAGTCCTTCCGTATCGCCGGTTTTGATATCAAACTTCAGGAGGTCGTTTTTGGGAATAGCTATGAGAACGGTATTCAATTCATAGTTTACGTCCATTCTGTTCAATAAAACATGTCCAAAAAACCGTAGCCTATTCTCAAGAAAAGTGTCAAAAATCTGTTCATGAACCATGAAGTGATCAAACCCGGTGGACTTCAGGTCTGCAACCATCAAATGAGCGCTTGCTGTGGTTGAAGGGAAACGGAATGAACCTGTATCGGTCATTACCCCTGCATACAAACAAGTGGCAATGTCGGTGTCAATAAGGCTTCTGTTTCCGGATGCAACCATAAAATCATAGACCATTTCTGCGGTCGATCCTTTTCCGGTATCGCTGATTCCAAAATGAAAAGCCTGAATTTGTGGCTCCTGATGATGATCTATCAACACCTTAATTCCTTTAGAATTTACCAGCAGGGACTCCATCCCTTTGGTGCGGCTCAAATCATTGAAATCAAGGCAAAAAATGATATCAGCATCCGAAATTATACCTTCACAAAATGACCTTTTGCTATCAAAATCAATTACTTGCGAACATTTTGGAAGCCAGTTTAAAAAACCCGGCCAATTCGTTGGGGAAATACTTACAACCGAGTGTCCAAGTTTCTCAAGAAAATGCTGCAGGGCTAAGGAAGAACCCATTGCATCTGCATCAGGTTTCTGATGCATAGTGATTACAACCTTTGCCGGCTTGGTTAGAAATGGAAAAAAGTCCCGGATATTCCTCATAAACGAGTTGCAAAATTGCAGTCCGCAAACCAAATGGTCAAAAATATATAATATTAAGTATCAGGATTTTACAAACAGACCTGCATAAAATGAAGGAAAAGGCTCCTCATTGAAACTTCAGTAATTCATGCCCGCCCATTCCGAAATCATTTTAATAACGGTTTGCCGGCACTTTTTATCCTTATGAATGCGGCTCCTACGGCGGCAAATACCCATGAGAAAGATAAAGCAATAATCCCTTTTTCGAGGATATATATATCCTGAGACCAATACCAACCCGTAATACCGATATTAACCCCAAACGCTATTAGCAGCGGGTAAAGGTTCTTTTCAAATTTACCTTCCGACGATTGCATGTAAGAAATGATGAGATAAATGCCATATGTTGCCAAACCGGGCAGCAGAAGCAATAAAAGTTCCCGGATGCCGGAAAAAGACTGACCAAATAAAAAAAGCCACCATTCTTCCGGAATAAAAATCAACACTAAAACAGCCGCAAAGGACGCAAACAGGTTAACCATAAACGCCTTCCGGAATATTCCCTCGTCTTCTCCCTTTTTTTTGCCGGAGGAAAGCGCATAAATGATTTGCCCAAGGCTGCCGGGAATCATAAAAACCGCCTCAGATATGGTCAGTACATTTGACCATAAACCAAGCCCGGTGGCTGGCAATAGAAAGAAAACAAACCGGTTGTTTAACAATGAAACAATATGGGCTGCCTGATTCAGGATACCGGGCCTGATCAGATCCATTGGGTTGGGGTGCAAAACCCCTGCAAAATCTTGTTCCTTATTGGAAAAATAGCGTCTTAAAAAGGTCTGATTTGAGATAAAAATCAGTCCCCAGGCCAATCCGATTGCCATGAGGTACCCAATTGCGGACTGAATACCCATTTTCCAAAAAAACAAAAACAATACAGCTGAGGAAAGAGGGAAAAGAATGCTGTTTAAATTGAACCGGGTAAAAAAATGAAAAGCAAGGAGCAATTGCTGCTGTAAATTAAACCTGCAGTGAACCCATCCGAAAATCATAAGCATCGCTGCCTCTTCAATTGATATGGCAGCAAATAAATACCACCCGATCGGAATGAGAACGGAAGGGATCAAAGCCCATCGGGCATTCAATTTGTAAATGCCGGGAGGGAAATATTTGTGAACCAAAAATGAGGTGGCCGCACCGGCCATGATATCGCTTACTCCCGCTATAAGCATAAGAATAACAAGATATAAGGAACAATGGCCGCGCTCGGAAGGACCAAGCAACTGCGAAATGGCAATAATCAGCCCAAAATTAATTGCCGCTGCCCCAACCCTGCTTCCAAAAGTAAATCCTGCAGTTTTAAGCATACAGGCACAATATTACAATTGGTTAATCAATTCTACGATTCAGTAATAAATGTCAAAGGATACATATCTTGCGCACCTTCTCTAACACTATACACCATGTGCGGAATTGTAGGATATATTGGTCACAGACAGGCATACCCCGTAGTTTTAAAAGGATTAAAAAGACTGGAATATCGTGGCTATGATAGTGCGGGCGTAGCGCTATTGCATAACAACCACCTGAACGTTTATAAAAAGAAAGGAAAAGTTTCTTCGCTGGAAGAGCATGTTATTGGCATGGATCTGGAAGGCACCATAGGAATCGGGCATACCCGTTGGGCCACCCATGGCGAACCAAGCGACCGCAATGCCCACCCTCATCAATCTGCCGGTGGCAGTCTGGCCATGATACATAATGGTATCATTGAAAATTATGCCAACATCAAGGAAGAACTTACGAACAAGGGGTATTCTTTTAAAAGCGATACCGATACCGAGGTATTATTGAATTTTATAGAAGATATAAGAACCCACAATGAATGTTCGCTGGAAGAAGCTTTGAGGATTGCCTTAAAAAGAATTGTGGGGGCGTATTGTATTTTGATCATCGACAAAAATGATCCTGAAACCATTCTGGCAGCAAGAAAGGGCTCCCCGCTTGTCATCGGTATTGGCAAGGGAGAACATTTTCTGGCTTCTGATGCTACTCCGATTATCGAGTACACGAAAGAAGTTGTGTATGTAAATGATTATCAGATTGCCATAGTCAGGCGCGATGAGCTGATCCTTAAAAACCTTGGTAATGAAAGGGAAACTCCATTCATTACCAAGCTCGATATGGAACTGGCAGCCATCGAAAAAGGTGGTTACGATCATTTTATGCTCAAGGAAATTTTTGAGCAGCCCGGAACCATTTTTGACTGCCTTCGGGGAAGATTAAACCCCGAAAACGGCACCATTACAATGAGTGGTGTCGATTCCTACCTGTCCAACCTAATAAATGCTCCAAGAATCATTATTGTAGCCTGCGGTACAAGCTGGCATGCCGGATTGGTGGCAGAATATATGATTGAAGAATATTGCCGTATTCCGGTTGAAGTTGAATATGCAAGCGAATTCAGGTATCGGAATCCGGTCATTAATCCGGGGGATGTTATCATCGCTATTTCACAAAGCGGGGAAACTGCCGATACCCTGGTAGCCCTTGAAAATGCCAAAGAGAAGGGGGCCATTATTTTTGGCGTGGTAAATGCAGTGGGAAGCTCTATTGCCCGAATCAGCCATGCAGGTGCCTATACCCACAGCGGACCTGAAATCGGGGTTGCAAGTACCAAGGCCTTTACTGGGCAATTGGCCGTATTAGCTATGCTAACCCTCAAACTGGCCAAGGCAAAAAACACAATTGACCCGGAACAGTACACCTTGCTTTTACAGGAACTGAATCATATTCCGGAAAAAGTAGCCGAAATTTTGAAGGACACAACCCATATCAGGCATATTGCAGAAAAATACCGGGACTCATCCGATTTTCTGTTTTTGGGAAGGGGATATAACTTTCCGGTGGCACTTGAAGGGGCGCTTAAATTGAAAGAAATTTCATACATACATGCAGAAGGCTATCCTGCTGCCGAAATGAAACATGGCCCTATTGCCCTCGTTGACGACAAACTTCCGGTGGTTTTTGTAGCAACCAAAGACCGTTATTACGAAAAAATTGTTTCCAATGTGCAGGAAATAAAGGCAAGAAAAGGAAAAATAATTTGTGTAGTAACCGAAGGCGATAACA
>JALOMX010000249.1 GCA_025455245.1 Chitinophagaceae bacterium | reverse complement strand
GAAAACTTGTGTACGAGTATCAATAAAAAAATCCCGCAGGTTCAATTCTGCGGGATTTTTAAACAAAAACAACAAAACCATTTAAATATCAATAGCCTCGCCGTATGCTGCGGCCGTGGCTTCTTTAAGGGCCTCACTCATGGTTGGGTGCGGATGTACTGCATTTAAAATCTCATGGGCAGTGGTTTCAAGTTTACGGGCGGGCTACAACGGCCTCGGCAATCATTTCAGTTACATTGGCCCCTATCATGTGACAACCAAGAAACTCACCGTATTTGGCATCGAAAATTACCTTTACAAAGCCTTCTGTTGATCCTGCTGCACTTGCTTTTCCGCTTGCCACAAAAGGAAACTTACCCACCTTAATGTCGTAACCTGCTTCTTTTGCTTTAGCTTCAGTGTATCCTACACTTGCAATTTCCGGGGTACAATAGGTACAACCGGGAATGTTGTTGTAATCCATGGGTTCGGGATGGTGCCCGGCAATATGTTCGGCAGCATTGATACCCTCTTTGGCTGCAACGTGCGCAAGCGCCTGACCGGGTGTACAGTCACCAATAGCATAAACTCCTTTAACGGTTGTTTGCTGATAGGCATCTACCACAATCTTGCCCTTATCCGTCTTAATACCCAAAGCTTCGAGGCCGATGCCCTCAATGTTGGCAACCACGCCAACAGCACTTAAAACAATATCTGCCTCAAGCACCTGCTCCCCGTCTTTTGTTTTTACGGTAGCCCTTACACCTTCGCCCGAAGTATCCACTTTCGTAACCTCGGCACTTGTCATGATGTTGATGCCGGATTTCTTGTACTGCTTTTCCAGCTCTTTGCTGATGTCTTCATCTTCTACCGGAACAATACGGGGCAAAAATTCAACGATGGTCACCTTAGTACCCATACTGTTGTAAAAGTAGGCAAACTCAACCCCGATAGCACCCGATCCTACGACAATCATACTCTTGGGTTGAGTGCTCAGGCTCATCGCTTTTCTGTACTCAATGATCTTAACACCATCCACCGGAAGGCTTGGCAACTCACGGGCACGTCCTCCGGTTGCAATAACAATATTTTTGGCATCCACTACTTTTTTGGATCCGTCTGCAGCCGTAACTTCAATCTGAGTAGGGCTCACGAGCTTTCCAAAACCCATGATCACATCGATCTTGTTTTTCTTCATCAGGAAGGTTACCCCTTTGCTCATTTTATCGGCCACCCCCCTGCTGCGGGCCACCACTGCATTGAAATCGTGCGTGCCGGTAGCATTGATGCCGTATGCCTGCGCATGCTTCAGGTACTCATACACCTGAGCGCTTTTCAGGAGCGCTTTGGTAGGAATACAGCCCCAGTTGAGGCAAATACCGCCAAGGGCTTCCTTTTCAATAATAGCAACTTTTTTCCCTAACTGAGAGGCACGAATGGCTGCAGGATAACCTCCGGGGCCACTTCCAAGAACAATTACGTCGTACGACATGATGAAATATTGATTAAAAATTTGAAATTCAGGATAATACGCCCCCTTCTAAAGGTTGTTCATACCCGTTTAAAAGCGTGGCGCAAAATTAGCGGGCTCAGCCCAACTTACAAAAGGGTAATTAGATTCATCTGAAAAACTAATGTGTGTAAATATTACACAATCTTTGGTTCAAATCTTTACATTTGCAGCATTCGTTATTTTCAATGATTGCTATATGACCCTCCATTTCATTTTGCGCTACAGCTCAAACTATGGTCAAAATTTTTTTGTTTGCGGAAACATTCCCGAGCTTGGCGAAAACAACCACGAAAAAGCAGTGCCGCTCAGTTATTTAAACGATGAATTCTGGCATGGGATCGTAGAAATTCCCGACAATATTGATAAGTTTTCGTACAAATATTTTATCCGCTATAATGATGGTATTGAAAGTACAGAATGGAGGGCCGACAGGGAAGTAAATATTTCGAAAGTTAACACCGCAGAAGTTCAACTGGTGGACACATGGAATTATACCGGGCAATATGAAAATGCCTTTTTTACCCAACCATTTACCCAAACGCTTTTAAAACCAAACAAGCACAAATATTCCAAAAGCGTAAAGGCCAATGCCACCCATATTTTTCGGGTGAAAGCCCCGCTTTTACATCCCGATGAAGTGGTTTGCCTGCTCGGCAGCACTTCCGAACTGGGTAACTGGGATGAAACCAACCCCGTGTTGATGGAAAGGGAAGGACCGTGGTATACCTGCCATGTAAACCTGGCAAACGGCGCATTTCCCCTTTATTACAAATACGGAGTTTACCATGTGCCGGAAAAAAGATTTGTACGTTATGAGGATGGTGAAAACCGCATGCTTTACGGAATAGGTATCCGGCAAACCACTTTCCTTCATGATGGGTTTATCCGCCTGCCCAACAATACTTTTAAAGGTGCAGGTATTGCCATCCCTGTTTTCAGCCTGAGGTCCGAAAAAAGCCTGGGCATTGGTGAATTCAGCGACATCAGGGCGCTGGTTGACTGGTCGGGGCAGGTTGGGCTGAAGCTGATTCAACTGCTCCCCGTAAATGATACTACGGTGAATTATTCATGGACCGACAGCTACCCCTACGCCCCTGTGTCCGTTTTTGCCCTGCATCCCATTTACCTGAACATAGAACAACTGGCAGGCAAAGAACATGCCGCATTGATAAAAACCGCCATCGGCAAGAAAAAAGAACTGAACAACCATGATGCCATTGATTATGATGCAGTCATCAAATTAAAATGGACGGCCATCAAAGCTTTGTATAAGGCTATGAAGGAAGCCTGGCTGGACGATAAAGATTATCAGCCATATTTCAGGGAAAATGAAAAATGGCTGGTTCCCTATGCGGCATTCTGTTATTTCCGCGATAAGAATAAAACAGCCGATTTCAGCCAATGGAAAACCAATGCGGTTTACAATGAAAAGGAAGTGGCCAAACTGGCAAACCCGAAAAGCAAAACCTTCGATCAGTTTGCTATTCATCTTTTTGTGCAGTACTACCTCCATGTTCAGTTGAAAGATGCAGTTGAATATGCTCATGCAAACGGTGTTATCCTGAAGGGTGATTTGCCGATTGGTATTTACAGAAACAGTGCCGATGCATGGATGCAACCTGAATTGTACAATATGGACGCACAGGCCGGCGCACCACCCGATGATTTTGCGGTAAAAGGACAGAACTGGGGTTTTCCCACCTACAACTGGAACCGCATGGCAGAAGATGGATTTGCCTGGTGGAAAGAGCGTTTCAAACAAATGAGCCTTTATTTTGATGCATTTCGCATTGACCACATACTGGGCTTCTTCAGAATATGGAGTATTCCCATGAATGCGGTACAGGGTATCCTTGGTCATTTTGTTCCATGCATACCGGTGCATATGGTGGAGTTCAGCGAAAGAGGTATCTGGTTCGATTATGACCGCTATTGCAAACCATTTATCAACGACAATATCCTTTTCGAGTTATTCGGCGAAAAAACCGAATGGGTCAAGCAAACATTTCTTGATCATAACGGATGGGGTTCATACACTTTAAAGGAAGAAGTAAACAACCAACGAAAAATTGAAAAATGGTTTGAAGGGTTTTCAGATACTGATTTGTGGGTAAAGGATAAGTTGTTTGACCTGGTAAGCAACATCATTCTGATACCCGAGGTAAATGAAAAAGGTGAAACAGTTTACCATTTCCGGATAGCCATGGAAGATACCCTCAGCTTCCGATACCTCGATGAAAATACCCGCAACCAACTGAAGGACCTTTATGTAAATTATTTCTTCCGCAGGCAGGATGATTTCTGGAGGCAACAGGCCATGCAAAAACTGCCTGCCCTTAAATCGGCAACCGAGATGCTCGTATGCGGTGAAGACCTTGGAATGGTGCCTGATTGTGTTCCCGGTGTGATGCGCGATACCGGGCTTCTGAGCCTTGAGATTCAACGGATGCCCAAAGACCCCACGCGAAAGTTTTTCCATCCTGCCGATGCGCCCTACATGAGTGTGGTTACCCCAAGTACCCACGACATGAGTACCATCCGGGGATGGTGGGAAGAAGCCAGGGATAACACACGTCAGTTCTTTCAGTCCGAACTTGGTCAGGGTGGCGAGCCTCCCTTTTACTGCGAGCCATGGATTAATAAAGCCATCATTTCACAGCATGTTTACAGCCCCGCTATGTGGAGCATTTTCCAACTGCAGGACCTGCTTGGAATTGACGGAGAATTGAGGCGCGAAAACCCGCATGATGAAAGGATCAACGTGCCTGCCAATCCGAAACATTACTGGCGGTACCGCATGCACCTGACCCTTGAAGACCTGCAAAAGGCAGATCATTTTAACAGCGAAGTAAGGTCGATGCTTGAAATGGCCGGCAGGGTGTAGCGGCAAGATTTTACTTTTGTGCCAAAGCGCCGGTATGGAAAACGCAATAACCTACCATAAACATTC
>JALOMX010000248.1 GCA_025455245.1 Chitinophagaceae bacterium | reverse complement strand
CGGCATAAGCCTTCAGCAAAACTGGCCCACCATTTGTTTCAACCAATATCGCGATCAGCCCTTGTATTTTGGCAGGGCAATCAGCACCGGATATGGCATGCACATGACTTTTAACTATACCAACGGGGATTTTGCCCTTTATCGCAATGGTTGGTCTAATGCGGGAATGGGTTTTCCGCAACAGAACGAGATGATGGCTTTTATAGAAAGCGGTTACAAGCTCCGGTTAAACACCGCACTTCCCGGTAGCAGCCTCGAAGTACCCACTAAAATGTTTGCTCCCGGATGGGGTAAAATGAACCTTGTTCCTCTCGGTATCATTAAAGTGAGAATGACTTATTTCCCAAATGATGGTTATACGATAACGGCAAGTAACCTATCAGGCAGTTTGATGACCAATTATACCGGCAGCAAAAACGGATCAACCTTCTGGCTTGAGATAAGCCTGAGCCCATCGGTGTAAAGCGGCTTCAATGGCGTGATGGTTCTTATTCCGGGCTTGAGTTTTACCCACTCCAACACCGGTAATTTGTTCAGTCTTGATACAAGCGAAGTCATCCAATCGCCGCGTAAACTGCTGGTGCAGGTATTACTGGGAAGCGATGCAGGTTCATTTTTGGTATCGGGAAATATTATGGTGTATGGCCAGAGATTGTAGGCCTGTGTGCTGGTATAAATATACAGGTCGTTATATTTTTTAAAGGATTATCGCAAGACGCAAATGCGCTTTTTCAACCTTGTATATCTCGTAATTGCCGTAGCTATTTTTTTATTCCTGCAAAAGCAATACGACCTGTACTGTGAAAGGAAAAGCGGCAAGGAAATGGTTCGCGAAGACGAAGAGCACCTGGGTATGTGGGGTAGCCGTTCAGCAGAAGCGTTGATCCTGCTGCGGTTGCGCCGCGATCAGCGCTTCGAATACAAAATGGTTCGGCGCGGGCAAAGTGATACATCACGCGTTACAGGCCGGTATGGTATAGAAGGCCCGGGCAATGGACGCAGTCCTGCCTTTTACCCGAGGCTTATTGCCATCAATGAAAAAAGGGATACCGTGCTTAATTATTACATTGAGTACATTACTCCATACGATGCCACCATAGATAAAACCGACCGCATGGTGCTGAAACAAACAAGCCTGTACGATACCCTCAGCTATACTTTTTTCAGAATACTACAACCGTAGCCTGCTCATGTACAAATTAATTTACATGTGTTTATTAATGCTTTGGCTGGCCGCTTGCCAAAGCGCTTCCAACAAGCGAAGCATATCGCTCAATGACCTTGACAGCGTACAATCGGCTTATGAAAAAAGTATGCCTCCCCCGCCGGCAAGGGCGGTGCTCACCGCTGATGAATTGATTCAGTTGGCCAACTGCAGCGAGATGGATTGCCTGCAGTCGTTTATGAAAAACCTGTCGGGTGATTTTATCCATGCTCGAAAAGGCGAATATGCTTCGCTGTACCGGAGTGTGGTAAAGGATACTGCCGGCAATGAACTGGTGATGCCGCTTTCTACCTTGTATGCCGATGTAAACCCACAGGCCACCTGGCGTTTGCTGCATACCATTCACCGAAAGGAACACGGCAATAAGCTGATGCAGGAATTCCACAACATGGGTTTTCGTTTTGCCGATTCTGGATTCTTTGTAGGAGGGTCAGGTAAAAAGGCAAGGTTTTTATCTGATCAGCATCCGGATATGCATTTGTATGTGTGGGCAACTTTTAAACCATGGCGCTTAAAAGGCTTGTATCAACAGGTTAGCTGGCCATGCTGGGTTTTTGAGGTACAGAAAAAATAACGCAGTTCTTTTTATGGATCCTTCTTTTTGGTAAACCTGCCTTAAACCATCCAGACATCCCACAACCGGATAATACTTTCATCAGGGCATTCTTACCTTTTGGGAGGGAAAATGGAATGCCCATTGGTAGCAGCCAATTATTTGTGGTTATCACAACGCATTAAAGTATCAAATGAGTATATTTCATAATAAATTATAACTATTTTTTGTTTTTCTGTCAAAGTCAATGGAAACAATTTTTGGGATACGCCAACCTTCAGGATTTGGCTTTTTATCTTTCGGAAGGATGGTTTGAGGCAGTCAAAACTTACTGTTTATAATCCGGTGCCATGTTGCTTATGCTCATTGCAATTCAAGTGGTTATGCAGTTCAACAAAGTCATATTCAGGTATCCATCCGTACGCCCAGCCAAATAATTAAAATTTTTGATAATCTTTTTTTCTGATTTTTCTTCTATCTTTAAAAGCTAACATCATTTTTTAACTACCAATCCAATTTGTATGCCAGCAACAAAATCGTATGCCGCACATAGTGCCACCACGCCACTTGAGCCATGGGTCCTCGAACGCCGTGATCCAAAGCCAACAGATGTACAGATAGAAATTCAATATTGCGGGGTATGCCACAGCGACCTGCATTTTGCCCGTAACGAATGGGGCATGACCGTTTATCCTATTGTACCGGGGCATGAAATTGTAGGCCGCGTTACGGCTGTGGGAAGTGCGGTAACCAAATACAAAGTGGGCGATACGGCCGGTATTGGTTGCCTTGTGGATAGCTGCCGCGAGTGCGACAATTGCAAACATGGCGAAGAGCAGTATTGCACCAACGGGTTTGTGTTCAGCTATGGAAGCATGGAGCGCGATGGCAGCGGCATGACATACGGCGGTTACAGCAAAAGCATTGTTTGCCACGAAGATTTTGTACTGAAAATATCCGACAATGTTGACCTTGCTGCAACAGCCCCCTTGCTATGTGCCGGCATTACCACCTATTCACCACTGCGCCATTGGAAGGTAGGGCCCGGTATGAAGGTTGGTATTTTGGGTCTAGGCGGTCTTGGCCACATGGGCGTAAAATTTGCGGTGAGCATGGGCGCCGAAGTAACCATGCTGAGTCATTCACCATCCAAACAGGCCGATGCAGAAAGATTGGGGGCGCATAAGTTTGTGCTGACAAGCGATGAAGCACAGGCCAAATCGGTAATGGGCTATTTTGATTTTATCCTCGATACCGTATCGGCGCCGCACGATTACAATATGTACCTTGGTATGTTGCGCACCAATGGCGTGATGTGTTGTGTGGGTGTACCGCCCGAACCGACACCGGTTCATAGCATGAGCCTTGTTTTTGGCAGGCATACCCTTGCCGGTTCACTTATCGGCGGCATAGCACAAACACAGGAAATGCTTGACTATTGCGCCGAACACAATATTGTGAGCGATATTGAAATGATACGGATGGATGAAATTAACGATGCGTATGAACGTTTGCTGAAAGGCGATGTCCGTTACCGCTTTGTTATTGATATGGCATCGCTGTAAGTCGGCGCCAACGTATTAATCAATCGAAAAGCGTGCAGGGAAATGTATTTACCCTGTACGCTTTTTTAATTACTGCAAAAAAACAGTTGTTATCCAATGCTTATTTTTTGCGCATATCCTTATGAACATGTTCATATTGCCTGATCCAATCCTGTGCACTCACTTTTTTCACAAGTTCACCAATTAATGCAAAAGGAATGTTTTCTTCCTTTTTAAACCGCATACAGCTCTTTCCCATGTCGAGTTTGCCTTTGGCATGTTTGGGGTATTCGTCTGTAAACCACTTCAGCAAATCCGGGCTGCTATAAATACCCATGTGATAAAAATTGATAGAGTGTTTTTGCGAAGCAAGGGCCATAAACGGAAGCGGCAATTTGGGATCGCAATGATAACCCGGAGGATATACACTATGCGGAACTACATAACCGATCATTCCATAACTCATGGTTTCTTCAAAACCTTTGGGCAGGTTTTTTAAAATGGTTTCCCTCAGTTTGGAAAAGGAATCCTTTCTGTCCTGCGGTAATTCCTTAAGATATTCTTCCACGGTTGAAGCGGTTGATGTCATGCAGAAAAATTTTTAGGCTTTAAAGTTATACATACCCGGTTGTATGGAAAACAATATTCTTACTGAGCTATTCCGGGTGGCATTGGTTTAAAATCATCCATTCCGCCAAACCTGTCTGCTGATTTGCAGAGGGCGTGCCATAAAATAAATTTAACGTGTTGTGCATTTACATCGAAAAGAAATTCACGAAAAATAAATACCCCGGAGGGGTATCATTTGAATAGCCACCGATGAAATGCCCACCAAGGCACGAATGAATATTGGGCACCTTGTCTGCCAACAGGCAGGTTCTATTTGGCAGAATTAAAATACCACCGAAGGTGGTTAACTATAAAAATA
>JALOMX010000247.1 GCA_025455245.1 Chitinophagaceae bacterium | reverse complement strand
CAATACCCGTTATCGGACAATTTTTTTGCATAGGCCTCCATTTTTTGTTGATAACCCTTTGTTAAGATGTTATGTTGGTATGGTTGGTGTCAACTAATAGGTAGGTTAATTACGTTGATATGAATGATATGAATTGCAGGGTTTTATTTTTGGGGCTTGGGCTTTTATGGGGGCAGGGATTGTTGGCACAGGTGTACAGCGGGCTATGGTACGGCAGGGCCGAAACAAATACTACCCAAACCTATAATACCTACCTGTGCGAATTCGACATTAAAAAGAAGGGAAATAATATTACCGGCAATTTACATTACTATTTTGGTTCATATGAATTCAGCACCCCTTGGGCCGGTAAGTTTTGGCCTGCTACCAAAACCATTGAATTGGAGCCATTTCCATTGATCACTTATTTTTCGCGTCAGCAAAACGATGCGGATTGTATTATGGACGGTTCGCTTACGCTGTACGCTCATGAAGGAGATACCACATTGTATGGGCAGTTAAATCCTGTAAATCAGTACAGGCTTGGTTGTCCTGTTATGATTGTTGGTTTGAAAAAGGAAAAAAAGGAAGAAGATATTTTTCAGGATGTTCAACAACAGCAAGATTCGGGAAGGGTTAACTTAGTTTTAAAAGAAACGGAAGCCGGAAATATTTCTTCATTATCAGATCCTTTGCTCCAAAGGGTATTTCTTCCGGGGCCACTCATAGAAGTGGAGTCAGATGAAGTTGAAATGTTTTTGTACGACAATGCAGAAATTGATATGGATACCGTCTCCGTGTATTGGAATCGAAAACTTTTAGTAGATAAAGGTTTACTCGGATCGAAGGCACTGCGGAAGAAGTTGCTTGTGCAGGATGGGGAAAACGAGATTGCCATGTTTGCAGAAAACCTGGGCAGAATACCTCCCAATACTGCCCTGTGCATGATCATTGACGGCGACCAACGGCATACCATTCATTTGTCAAGTACCCTTGATGCCAATGGCACTATCAGGATCAGGAAAAAAAAGTAAATCCCGGTGAATCCGATTCAATTAGTTTTTACATTTGACCTGAAAGCGGAAGTAGCTCACCTGGTAGAGCGACAGCTTCCCAAGCTGTAGGTAGCGGGTTCGAGTCCCGTCTTCCGCTCTGGTGTGGTAAAATTGAATGTCTGTCCTGTAAGGAGCAGGCATTTGTTTTTTAGAAGGGCAGTCCCACTGCAAGATTGGTAATGATATTATCCCTGCGCCAACTGTATTCCCCAAATTGAATATCATCAATCACCCAGCGTTCTCCATCGGGCAGCCATGGTTTTCTGAGTGGGATTCCCCAATCGAGGCGAATCATAAAGATGCCGGCAATATCGAACCTTAAACCCAATCCGGCCCCTACTGCCAGTTCTTTCCAGAAATCCGCGGTGAATTTTCCCCCCGGGATGCCCGGATTTTCATTAAACAGCCAGATATTTCCTGCATCTACAAAGGCTGCTCCATGAACAATGCTGAACAGTTTGGTCCTGAATTCACTGTTCATTTCCAGTTTGATATCCCCGACAAGGTCGGGAATAAAACCATCCGGTGTTACAACAGGCTGATAGGTACCGGGGCCTACACTTCTTACCCTGAATGCCCGGTTGCTGTTGGCGCCACCGGTAAAAAATTGCTTGATGTAGGGTAGTTGTTTTGAGTTACCCCATGGAATACCAACGCCAATATCTAACCTGTTAACCCATTGCTTATCGGTGGTAATCCTCGATAACTTTCTGTAGTACCTGACATCAGTTTCCAGTTTGATAAATTGACTGTAGGCGACACCTAATAATTTCTTGAGGTTATTGTCTGCATCGGCACCCTGTACGGCACCAAGCATGTTGTTTGACAGGTTGGCATATCCTTTGAAATAAATGCCATTTGATCTTTTTGCATTGATGGTGTTATTGTAAATAAAAGTGTACTCAGGACCAATGATCAATTGTTCTTCAATGACTCGGGCAAGCGAGCTGTCCTGTGCTATCTGATCGAGGTATTCCTGGGAAACATCCCTGTTGTCAACATAGGTCACCTGCAGGGGAGCGAGGTAATGTTCACGGCGCAGGTCAGGTCTCCATGCCCATGCATATGTTGTTTTTAATGTGTTTACTGTATAAAGTTTTTGCCTGCGTTGCCATTCATTGCTGATGCTCAACTTTGTAAAGGGTACAAATGATCCTTTGGGAATAAAATGGAAGGGAACCATCCTTGGCCAGGCAATACTTCCTTCCACACCGATATGATAAATATTATATCCTTCATTCTGTCCTGCAAATTGGAAATCGAAACCACTATACAGCTTTAGCATCAGTTGTTCCGCACCCCTAAACATATTCCTGTTTCGCCAATTAATATTGAGTTCAACACCGGCCAGGTTTGCCGAACTCGATTTGCCGGTTGTTTCTAAACGGAGGTTTCTTTTTTTATTTGAATACAGATAGTAGTACACATTGAGCAACCCGGTGTCAGAAGGATTGGGAAGTTCTTCAAAATTATTTCTGACAAATCGGAACGCTCCGAGATTAACCAGGCGGCTCAGGGTTTTATTATGTTCCTGTCTTGAATAAATATCCTGCTGATCAAAGGATATAACATCATCAAAAACCCGGGGCTTGAAACTTTTTGAAGGATCCACCACAAAATACCGGTTATACCACCAGGTACTGTCATTTCGGACCGTATCACTTGCCGGTGTGAAATTGGGGAATACATAAATATTCTTTATTGCCCATGGCCTTAATGCTTCAACTGAAGTTTCATTTTTTACGGTGACATAAACATTTACTTCATGATTTCCAATAGTACTATCCACGCGCATCAGCAAGTAATCGGGGTTGAAAAGGTAATACCCTTTGTTCTTCAGATAATCATCAATCCTTATACGTTCTGATTTAAGGGTTTCAAAACTGTAGGCAGCACCCGGTTTTAATAAAGACTCTTCTTTTGATTCATAAATCAGCTTTGCCGCTTTTCCGGAATCGACGGGGAAATAAATGTTTTTAAGATGATATCTTACCCCGGGGGTTACCGTATAGGTTACGCTTCCTTGTTTTTTACCCCAAACGGTATCGTATGTTGCATGGGCAAAAAAATACCCGTTGTTTTCAAGATAGTTTTTCAGCACACTTGTGTTCCTTTCAGGGTTAAGATCGTTCATCAATACCGGTGGCTGCCCAAGTTTGTTCTTCATCCATGATCTCAGCCCTTTTTCTTTTTTTACTTCGCCTGCTGCAAAATAGTACCAGACTTTCTGTCGTCTTCCGAGTATTTTTTTATTGGGGACCGGCCTTAGCAGAGGGTTTAACTCTGCAATTAACAGTTTCGGAGTCTTTATTCTGCCACTGTCCTGTTTGATTTTAATTTTTGCTCCGTTATAAAAAATCTCTCCCTGCTGCAGGTATTTGCTCACTGAACAGGAATGAAGTCCCATGAGAATAAAAAAAGCAGACAACCATTGAAAGAATGGTATGGGTGAAAAAAAGTTAATATGTTTCTGCTTCGTCAAGGTGTAATCGTTTGCTTTTTCTTTTTTTCAAATATTTCCCTGAAATCATCAAAGTTCAGATTGATAATAAAGGTTACGCCTGTTTCAACAACCTGTCCCTGCAGTGCTACTTCATATTGATCCACCCGGTAGGCCCTCAGGACATAGCGCCCATCGCGGGTGAGCGAATAATCGGCTTTTATGTCACCGGCAATATTGGTCGTTTTTTCGTTGGGGCGTGCAGTGCCCTCCAGTTCAAAATTGCTGCCTACGGTTATTTTAAGCCTGTCTTTCAACAGCCTTTTGCTTAAAGCAACATTCAGATCTGTTCTCGTTTGCCCGGTACCCATGGAGTAATCTTCATCGCTATCTATACCAATATCAACATCAACACCTGAAATCAGGCTTCCTGCAAGTTGGTTGAGCTGGCTGCTGAGTAATTTGCTTACACTTTGTCTTGCCAGTGTACTCGCACTGTTCCCTGAACTGCTGCTGGCAAAAGGATTTTCCGGAATGAAGGAGTTAAATAATATTAATGCAAACACCTGTTGGTTCATTTGTGACTCATCAATCCTTAGCTGGTCAAGCTTACTGTTTACTGTTGATGCTACTTCAGCAGAAATCCCACTGGTTTCTGCTATCACAAGGTCAAATTTAATAATGGGTTCAAGCAAATCTCCTTTAATGATCAGTTTTACTTTGAATGGAATCCGGTCTTTATACTTTGCCTTTGTTTCATCGCTTTCGCCGGTAATTTGTTGTTCAACCAGATCATA
>JALOMX010000246.1 GCA_025455245.1 Chitinophagaceae bacterium | reverse complement strand
GAAAGGTTCTGAGCCGTTGCCTCTTCTTCGTGCCAGGCTTCTTTGATGGCAGCTTCAAGGTGGTCAGGTATCCAACCAGCCATCATATCAATAGCTTGTTCGGTTACTGCTGAACCGGGATTTATATCCATCCATTGATTGTACAAACGCTGCAGCAAACCATGCACCGCGGAACCAAACACAGCCGCATCGATCTCAGTTTGCATCTCATCGGGCTTTTTTATTCCTGCTAAATAGTTCAGAAAAAATTGCAACCTGCAACTTAAATATTTGTTGATAGCGCTCGGCGAAAATGCCACCGGCTTTTCACCGGTATAATACCTTCGTAGCGTATGCAAAACGGCATCCGTTTTTTCAATGGTAATTTCATTGGATGCTGTGGCTTTTACAGGCATTTGCCAGGCATGATGTTGAATTTCCAATGCAGATTCATGCTCAAGCTGCTTGATAAACCTGCTTACTTCGCCGGTACTGTTGTCTGTAATTAAACCGTTGTACACTGCACTCATACATTTGCACCTATGGAGCAACCTGTAAAATACATAGGCAAATATGGCATCCTGATGCTCCAAGGTTGAAAGTCCAAAGGCTTTACGCAAATTATAAGGAATAAAGGTTTTTGCAGCAGCTACCCTTGGAAGGCTACCTTCTCCTGCTCCAAGCAACAGAATGTATTCAAAATCAAGTCCGCGGCTTTCCAGCAAACCCATTATTTGAATACCCGCTGTGCTTTCAGCTTCAAAAGGTATATTCACGGATGTAAGCGGCGTCATGATAAAAGACTTTAAGAATAACAACGAAGTTCTTTCATGAAAATCATTGTACAGGCTTTCAATAACAGTCAGATGATCGTATAAGCCTGATAGCAGCCCTTGCAGCAATACATCGCCGTTAGTGCCCGGCGATTTTGAAACTTCCTGCAATAAATTACGCAGCCAGGTAAAAAGATTCTTATCGTTTCCCACCGGTGTAAACAACCAGCTTCCGCCGGTGTAAACAACCAGCTTCCGGTACCTTTAGCCTTCAGAAGTGTTTCGATTTTTACCCATTGTGTGCCTTGCTTTATTATTTTCTCTTTTAGTTTGGTAGCCTCCCCATCGGGCCAGTCGTTTAGCGGATGGTTCAGCCACTTCATGGCGACTTCCCATGGCAATGCCCCGGTACCGGCTTTCTTTCCTTCTATGGCCTGCTGCGATTCAAAAAATAAGGTTAGTAAAGAGTAAAGGGGGCTTTGGGCAACCGGATAGCCCATGGTAATATTCACAGACGGGGCATTTGCAGGCAATGACTGCAAAACCGGCAAAAGCAGTTTTTCATCAGCCAGCAGAATGGCAGCCTTACCGGTGGATACATCGGCAGGTAAAGACTGAAGCCATTGCTCAATTACTTTTGCCTGTACCGTATTACCATCTACTTTATATACATCAATACGCGGACCGTTGGAGCTTTGCTTTTTGTGTTTTATGGGAATACCGGCACTTACGGGCATTTCATTGATCAACCCAACCTGTTTTCCATTTCGCCTGAAAAAATAGCCGGCTTCATGCAATGGATTTTCAGTATAATATGAATCAGTATCCAGCCATAGGGAGGCAAGCCCCGCATCCTGCCATTTTTTAATAAACTTTTCCTGTGCGCCATTGAAAGCATTAAAGCCTATAAAAGCCACATGCACCCAACCCGAATCGGGTAGCACCGCCCCGGCAGATGCAAGATGACGGTGCATGAGGCCAAGCGTACAAAAACCGTTTTTGAGCAAAGCTTCATGCATATCTGCATACCACCTGGGTATCAACCGCCACAGTTCGGCAAATCGCTGTTGATACACATCCTTTAAGTTAACCGCCTGCCAGAATGTTTGTAAATAGGCACGCTGTTCATCGGTCAATTCATCAAAACGGGTATCTATTTCTTTATAATCTGCAATCAGCGAAAAAATGTTTTCTGTGTTTACGCAATAAGCATCTGCTTCTTCTATATCGCTGAGCAAAACCTGAGAAAGGCCATAAAAATCTTCAAAAGGCATTGGCTCCTTTTCCGGCCTCGACCTTCTTTCTTCTGCAACGTAGGCTTTATAAAGTTCAATGCTTTGACGCATGGGATCGGCAAGTGCATAATCGGAAGTCCGAATGACAAGCTCTTCAATGGTAAGCATCTCAGGCAGCAAAGCCGGAGGAGCAAGCTGGTTTTTCAGGTGCTCCCTGAAATAGGCTGCCTGCCTGCGGTTAGGAAAAACAATGGCCACCCGAAAAAGTTCCTTGCCAAACTTTTGTAAGAGGCTTTCCGCTACCTGACTTAAAAAGGGTTTCACTTGCATTATTTACATAATTATCATGCGGTTCAGGAAATAAAACTTTCATAATTTGTTTCAGTTATCACCTCAAATGTATGCTCTGGATAAGCATTAGAGAATGATTCCGGCAACTTAGTTTTCTTATGTTCTTTCCATTTGAATTCATAAGCATGTAACACCCCGTCACTTTCTTCAATGTAATCAATTTCGGCCTGATCATGTGTACGCCAGAAATATTTATTAGGGTAATATGTATTATAACCATTCCTCTTTAAACGCTCACCCATTAGGTAGTTTTCCCATAAGGCGCCCTTATCCATTCGATTTTCAAAAGGCAAATAATTGCTGATGAGCATATTACGAATGCCGTTGTCGTAAAAGTATATTTTCTTCCCCTTTTTGATTTCATTTCTCAGGTTTCTACTGAACGCATTTACCCTATACACGACAAACGCTTTTTCCAGCAAATCAATATATTTTTCAACTGTACCCGGATCAATATTTCCAATTGACTTTGCCAGCTCCTGATAATTAACCTCGTTGCCCAACTGAAAGGCAAGGGCCTTTAATAACTTTTCGAGCATGGCAGATTTTTTAATGCCGTCATATTGCAGCAGGTCTTTATACAAATAACTCGACCCTAATTCCACCAACACCTGCCTTTCTTTACCGGTATTATTAATTACTTCGGGGTAAAAACCGTAAATAAGCCTGGTTTGGAGCATCCTTTTCTCCACCAGTAAACCATGGGTTCCCGCCATCTCTGTAAAACTCAGCGGAAACATATGTAATTCATACTTACGCCCGGTAAGGGGTTCATTCAGATGGTTCTGTAATTCAAAAGACGAAGACCCGGTGGCAATTACCTGAATATCCGGATAGGTGTCCGTCAGTAATTTTATCTTCTTGCCGATGTCGGGTATTTGTTGGGCCTCATCAATAATGATCAACTTATCAGGCCCGGCAAGGGTACGCAGCTCAGTGGAGGTGTTTGCAGAAGTTAGAATTTGTCTTATATCACCTTCATCTGCATTCAGCCAGGTATAATTTTCACCCAAATCTGCAGCGATTTTGCGCAAAAGAGTGGTTTTTCCTACCTGCCTTGGACCAAGCAGCAAAATAGCCTTCCCCTGATACATCCGGCCTTTTATCACTTCTTTCAAATGTCTTTCGATTGCCATAATGATCCAGCTTTCATGACAAATGTAGGACAAATTCCCGAAATTAGGCCTAAATTCCTGATTTCAATCCTGATTTTAGGCCTAAAAACAAGATTACATTCCATAAATCGGGCCTAAATTCCTGATTTGAATACCTAGCAGCGTATAACTTCCGCCTCAAGGCCATACACCACATAGCCCTTCACACCTGCAAAACCCATTGTTGCCAGCAAGGCCTTATACCCTTCTACCTGACTGATATGTCCATTGTCACGGTTTTCAGCAAATTTGAAATCAATTACCCGGGTTTCAGTTTGATTAAACAACACAAGGTCGGGACGCAGAACCATTCCATCCAACGCAATAATATCCCTTTCAGAAAGCCTGCTTAATGTTCCCTTATCCCACCCGATAAAGGGCTCCAATTGCAGTACATCATTTAGCGTTTTATAAATTGATGCACTTTGTGATGACGATAATTTTCCGGCGCTTTCCATTTCGCGTATAACTTTCTTCAATTTGCCGGGCATTGAAACTTTGGACAATATTTCATGCAATAAAATACCGCGGCTTCTTGCCAGCCTGCCTTCCTTTGTTTCGTGATCGCCAATTCTTTTTAGCACCGTTTTCCGCCGGGTCCGCCATGCTTCAAATACTATTGAAGGCAAGCTGGTTGCCTTATTTTCCCTTTTTAGGATTGTTTTTTGCTCAGTTCCAAAACACCAAACTAAATCACCCTCTTCAAAACCCGCCGATACAGGTGAGTCTTCGCCCTCTGCTTTAAGCACAGCCGAATAATATAATAAATCCTCAACACGCTTGAGTTGATCATATGTGAATTTACCCTTGGCATTTACCGGCAAGGGTCCCCAAAGCATCATTCGGCTGCGAGCCCGTGTCAGAGCTACATACAACAAATTCAGGTTGTCCATGAAGCTGTTAACCTTTTCATTAAAGTAATAGTCAGCCAACTCACTTTTCGCCAGATCCTTTTTATAATAAACCGGCATAACAGGCATTTGACCAAAGCCTGTTCCTTTCATATCAGCCCACAGTACAATATTTTTATTGGCAGAAGGTTCAAGTGCCCAGTTACAAAATGGCATTAAAACAATATTGTAAGCCAGTCCCTTGGCCTTATGAATGGTAACCACTTCAACTGCATTGGAACCGGCAGGGGCAGGCAGGGATTTATCAGCACCTTCTTCCGCCCAAAACTTTAAAAAAGATTGTACACCTTCATCTGAAAAGCGTGCCCATTCCTGCACCATGTCCAGCAAGGCAAGTAAAAAAGGCAGGTCTTCTGGCTTTTCATATAAATTAAGAAAAATCACTATTTCATTTACAAGATCGTACACAGGAAGCATGCGCAGGCGCTCACGTTGTGCAAAAAATTCGGGAGGCATGCCCTGTCCGGAAGATTTGGCCTTCAAGAAAACCTCCGGCTCATTCCCGGAACGTCCATCCTTACGGGCAAACGATTGACGAAGAAGTGTTTCTGCAAGCCTGTTATTTTCATCAAACAACCATTGCATAGCTGCTATGGTTAATTGAACCGCGCTATTTGAAGCAATGGTTAGGGCATCAGCGCTTAATAAAGGATACTGAACCGTGCTTTCATGTTGTTGCAGCAGCATAAGCCACTCAATGGTTTCGCGTGCCTGTTGATTGGTTCTGCATAAAATAGCGATGTCGCCCGGTGCATAGCCCTCTTCCAATAAATGGCAAATGGTACCATGTACCTCTTTTAGCACCCTTACGGTATATGATTGATCCTCTTCCGATTCCCCATCCTCCTGCATATT
>JALOMX010000245.1 GCA_025455245.1 Chitinophagaceae bacterium | reverse complement strand
GACGAAGTGATCGTGAACGTGCATCATTTTGCGGAACAAATAATGGATGCCATTCAATCCAACCATGGTTGGGACAGCAAAGTCACCATCAGCAACGAACAGAATGAGGTTTTGGAAACCGGCGGAGGAATACTAAAAGCCGGATGGTTTTTGAAAGAATCAGATCCTTTTGTAGTGATGAACGCCGACATACTGACCGACCTTAACCTTGGTGAAATGATCGCCTTTCACCAAAGCCATAAACCCATGGGAACCCTTGCCGTTACCTCCCGCAGCAGCAGCCGTGCTTTGCTCTTTGATGATCAGAATAAACTGTGCGGTTGGAAGAATGATAAAACAGGGGAAACAAAAGGGAAACCCGGCCATCCAAAAGCTTTCAGCGGAATACAGGTTTTGGGCCCCGAAATTTTTAACCATGTAACATTCTCAGGAAAGTTTTCCATGATCGATGTTTATCTTGACCTGTGCATCCATCATACCTTTCAGGGATTTGACCATAGCAACAGCCTGTTTATGGACATTGGCACAATGGAAAAACTCGCAGCAGCAGAGAAGTTTTTTCTGTAAATGTAATTCTCAGTCATGTATGTACTGGGCTGTTTAATCCCCTCCCTTGAATAGTCAATTAAGTAAGAACTAAGAATAATGAAAAAAGTATTACTTTTTTATTAAGTTCAACTTTTCTATTTTTGAAGAAATTCTTTTATGGAAACTTCCGTTCCAACATCCAAAGGGCAGGTACTTATTCCCAAACGATTAAGAGAAAAGTATGGAATTGAACCCGGGGTCAGGGTTTTATTTGAGGAAACAAAACATGGATTATTGATTAAATCCATGAACAGGGATTATTTTAATAAATTCAGGGGTCTTTTGCGTAACGATGACAACCTGGATGAAGAAATAAAAAAATATAAAGCAGAGGAAATAAAGCAGGAGGAACAAAAGCTATCTCTTTCTAAAAAGTAAATATTTTGAATGCAGATAATTATCCTTGACAGTTACGCCATGCTCGCTTTTTTTAGAAATGAAAATGGAGCAGACTTTATTGAAGGATTGTTGGTAGAGGCATCAGAAGGCAGGATTCAACTTGTAATGACAGCCATAAATGCCGGTGAGGTATATTACATGAGTGTAAGAAAAGATGGCCAGGCCACTGCTGAAAAAGTTTGGGATGCACTATTGAATTTCCCAATCGACTTTCATCACATTGATATTGATTTTTCGCTCAAAGCAGCAAGAATAAAGGCTACATACAAAATGTCATTTGCTGATGCGTTTGCGGCTTCACTTGCCATTGACCTTAATGGTCTACTTGTTACAGGTGATAAAGAATTCGTTCAAGTTTCGGAATCAGAGTCCTTTTCAATTAAGTTAATCTAGGAAGAATTCCTGATTATAAAACCAGCAAACTACAACCCCTGATATCACTCTGATCAATCCTCCCAAGCACTTCAAAACTGCCATCGGGATATACCCTGCCCACATCAGCAGTTTCTATGAACGAGCAGGAGTAAATATTGGCAAGGTCAACAATGCAAAGCATGCCCGTGCCTGACCTTTTCACCACACCCGGATCATCTTCTTCCCGCACGAATACACGCATCCATGGCGGACAGTGAAACAACCCATCTGCCGATGAATATGCCTGCGACAGCAGTTCGGTCATGCCATACTCACTGTGGATAGATGGAACGCCTAAAGCATCTTTTAAAATGCCATGAAGTTCCATGCGGGTCATTTCCCTTTTTCGCCCCTTCATTCCACCCGTCTCCATTACGATGGTTTGGTTGAGGGGCAAGGGGTTTTCTTCCGCAAAACCAATCAATGCAAAACTTACCCCGATCAGCAGGGTTTTCTGCCCTGCTTTCTCCCTCTTCTCTAGAATATCCATCAGTTTTCCTTTTGCATGCAAAAAGAAACCACTGTCCCCATCACCTGATTGTTCAATCAGTTTTTGGCACATGTAAATAAGCGAGGATCCCTCTCTTTCAAGGTAAGAAGGTAGCAGGCACAATACCGCATATTGCCCGGGATCCACATAAAATGCCCGAAAACCCTGCAAAAAGGATTGTTCATACAGGGAAAGATCGTTTACAAAATGACGACTCACCTCCATCCCGGTGGTGCCGCTGCTTGTGAAAACCTTTTGAGGGTCATCATCACCGCATTGCACCCGGTGGGTTTTAAAAAAAGAAATCGGAAGGAATGGTATTTTCTCCGGAGTCAAGGTATTTTTCGAAAAGGAATCTGAAGGGACATTCCCCATCCGTAAATGGCAATATTCCCTGTAAACCTTGTTAAATTGATATTGAAAACCAAAAACCCGGACAGCCTGTGCAACGAAATTGTCAGGTTGAACGTTAAATATTTTATCAGGAGAAAAACCGGTTGGTTTATTCATGCATGAATAGCATTATTTTTGAACTATGGTAAAACAAAATTCAGGACTTATACTCATACTTTTTGTTTTTATTGCTGCAATAGGGTTAGTTGCATGCGAAAAAACCACCTTTAATACCAAACCAACGCTCAAGTTTGTTCGCGCGGGATCCTATGATGTAAGTCAGGGCGATTTCATGAGTTTTGAACTTCAGGTAACGGATAAGGAGGGAGATATCTCGGACAGTATATGGATCAGGGCTTTTACACGCCGATGCCCCAATTCAACACTGGTAATTCCCTATAAAATTCCGGATGTGCCTCAAAAAGCAAATCTTGATGCCGATCTTAATGTTACTTATCTGATCGGAGTAATTGATCCTTCGGCACCCATTTGGAACCTGAATTTATGCCCGGGGGTGGATACGGCCATATTTCAGTTTTGGATGAGGGATATCGGTGGTAACCGAAGCGATACGGTAGAGGTAGACCAACCTATCCTTATCAGGAACAACTGATAAAATTGTTCAAATTATTATCCGGGAAAAAATCCCGGATTTTTTATGTTTGTCCGAAATGGATTTTTAATCAATAATCAAATTTTAATATGGCAAAGAGCAAGAAGAAAGAAGATAAAATCAAGTCAGGGCTTGATGAACAGGCTGTAAAATTCATGAAAGAATACCTGAACACCCCAAGCCCCGTAGGATTTGAAAAAAGCGGTCAGCAGGTCTGGATCAATTATATGAAACCGATTGCTGATGAAATAATGACAGACCCATACGGAACGGCAGTGGCAGTATTAAATCCTGGTCAGCCTTTTAAGGTTGTTATTGAAGCACATGCCGATGAGATCAGTTGGTTTGTAAATTACATCACAGATCAGGGATTAATGTACCTGAAACGCAACGGAGGTGTTGACCATCAGATAGCCCCCTCAAAAAGGGTCATTATTCATGGAAAAAAAGGCCCTGTGAAAGCGGTGTTTGGCTGGCCTGCCATACATACACGCTTGAGTACACCCGATCAAAAAGAACCTATTCCCAAAGTGGACAACCTGTGGCTTGATTGCGGGGCAAGGACTAAAAAAGAAGTGGAGGAACTTGGTATTCATGTAGGTGCCGTAGTGACTTATGAGGAAGGGATTGATGAATTGGCCTATGACTTTCTGATAGCACGGGCTTTCGATAACCGTATCGGCGGGTTTATGATTGCCGAAACCGCACGTAAACTAAAAGAAGAAAAATTCAAACTGCCGTTTACCCTATATGTGGTAAATGCCGTGCAGGAAGAAATTGGGTTGCGTGGCGCCGAAATGATTGCACGGAGATTAAAACCGGATGTGGCCATTGTAACCGATGTAACGCATGATACTACCACTCCCCTTATCAATAAAAACATTGAAGGCGATATAGCCTGTGGCAAAGGTCCATCCCTTGCATACGCCCCTGCTATCCATAATAAACTCCTCTCATTTGTGGAGGAAGTAGCCGAAAAAGAAAAAATACCCGTTCAATGGCGTGCCCTCAGCCGCAGTACCGGAACCGATACCGACAGCTTTGCATATGCAAACGACGGATGCCCTTCTGTGCTCATCAGTATCCCGCTGCGCTATATGCACACAACGGTGGAAATGCTGCACAGGAGTGATATTGAAAATACCATTAAACTGATGACGGCAGCTTTAAAAAAGCTTACGCCAAAAACCAATTTGAGTTATTTTGACTGACCTAATTAAAGATCTACAGGTAAGAGAGGTGCTGTTCAATCGGCACCTCTTTTTTTTGAAGCCTTTTCTCAGCATTTATTCAGAAGGCCCATAAAGCGAATTTGGAAAATAATTATGCGGTTAACAAAACATAACACAGAAACAGCGCAGGTCCTAAATTATTACCCATCATTTTCCCTTTTTAAAAATAAAAA
>JALOMX010000244.1 GCA_025455245.1 Chitinophagaceae bacterium | reverse complement strand
TAAAACTAATATTATTTTCTTGGACAAAACTTTAAAACCTAGGAGTGTTCTTTTTTACAAAGTAAACAATCATGGTTTTTCTCTTAACACTAACCCCACCCCTATAGAAAAAGACGATCTTCCTGATGCTTTAAAGTTTTTAAAAACATATAAAAATAAACTACAAAACAATATAGAAGAAGTTGCTGGTAATAACCACCTTACAATTTCTACAGAAAAGATATTAAAAAATTCTACTAATAGTTTACATAGTAATGGGTATCAAATCCAAAAAGTAATAACGAACCAAAAGTGGCCAGTTGTTAGTCTTGAGTCGATAGCAACTCTAATTAGACGTGGTAAGTCTCCTAGGTACGGTCAGGGCACATATCAAGTAATAAAATCGGGGCAGGCTAGAGGATATTACGAATTCGATTTTTCAGAAAAATATTTTATTGAGTTTAATGGACGGTATGATGCCCATTCAAAATTCCCACCCGATATCAGATGGGCATTCTTTCCATCGGTTTCTGCAGGATGGAATATTGCAAAAGAAAATTTCTGGCCTGTTGAGCAGGTTAGTATCTTGAAATTAAGAGGAGCCTATACTTCATCTGGAAATCCGGGTTCGGGTAATTATTTATATTTACCTACAATGGGGACCGCTATAGGAGCGGGAGATGTGTTACTTGGCGGAACGAAACCCAATATGGTTTTTATGCCAGGACTTGTAAGTTCGGATTTAACATGGGCAAAACCGAGAACTCTTGGTTTTGGGTTTGATGTTACTGCTTTAAAAAACAGGCTTGATGTCACCTACGATTGGTATCAGCGTACTATTTATGACCAGGCTGGACCTGCTAAACTTTTACCTCAAACAATTGGAACAAGCCTGCCAAGCGTTAACAACGCCGTTAGTGAAACAAGAGGCTGGGAATTTACAGTAAATTGGCGCGATAAAGCATTGGATATCATGGGAAAACCATTGAATTATCAGGCTAAATTCAATATTTCTGACTATATAGGTTATGTGGTTGAGTACGAAGATAACATTAATGGCTCAAGAAGTTTATGGACACCTGGACAGGTTTTTGGAGAATATTATATTTATGAATCAAATGGTATTGCCCAAAATATAAATGATGTTGAAGCCAATGTGCCTCAAGGAGGAGCATGGTATTATCCGGGAGATTTGATGATGAAAGATTTAAATGGAGATGGTCAGATTAATTCAGGAGAAGGAGGAAAGTGGTACGCCATGGGCGATCAGGTTGTAGGCGGTTACAATTACCCACGTTATCCTTATGGTGTCCATCTTTCTGCTGATTGGAATGGCTTCGACTTTTCATTGCAATTAGCAGGTGTGCCAAAATGGGAAGTATTTTCAGGTAATTTCTATGTTAGACCTGCCGGAGGAGACATCTGGAATTCAAAATGGTTTACAGTGCATCGGGAATTAGGCACATGGACACCTGAAACTCCGGATAATTATTATCCGCGGCATTCTTTCAAAACTTATGCTGCTAACGATCAGTATCAATTAAACCTGGCCCATCTAAAAATTAAAAATTTGCGAATCGGGTACAATTTGCCAAAACTTTTGGTTAACAAAGTCAGGTTGGACAAAGTATATGTTTACACCAGCATTGAAAATTTAGGATACATTTATTATAAGTCAATAATAAAATACGAACCGGAGATTATTTCCCGATACGGCGGAATGGGATATCCTCCGCAACGTCAGTTCTCATTTGGATTAAACATTGGCATATAACATAAAAATTAAAGATATGAAATCAAAACTTAAATATATTTCGATATTGCTTATTGTTTTTGGAATATCGATTAATAGCTGCCGGGAGGATTTTTTGGAAAGATATCCTCTTGACGAGATGACTGATGCAACATACTTCACTTCAGCAAACGATCTGAAAGTAATGGTAAATGGTTTTTACAGGCTATTCCCAAGATACCATTTTCAAAACGCAGGTGGTACTGTTGCCTATAATATTTATCTGGACGCAAATACTGATATACAGGTTGCAACAGGAGCATCGGAAGCATTATTGCAAAAAGGAAGTAGTGGACAGGCACCTGCGACCGATGGTACCTGGAATAGTAGTTTTTCCTGGATAAGACAAATTAATTATTTAATAGAAAACTCAGGGCGTGTGGAAACAAATGCAGAAGTTGACCAATATACAGGTGAAGCTTACTTTTTCCGTGCATGGGTTTATTTTAATATGTTAGTAAGATACGGGGATGTTCCAATTTACACCGAAGTACTGGAAACAGACAGTGAAGCCTTGTACAAAACAAGAGATTCCAGGTACGATGTTACAAAATTTATCATTCAGGATTTAGATTCAGCCATTGTAAAGATGGGATGGAAAAATTCAAATTTCTCAAAACTGGGAAGAGTGAACAAAGAGGCTGCAATAGTTATGAAAGCCAGAGTAGCTTTATTTGAAGGTACCTGGGAGCATTACCATGGTGCAAAAAATACACCTTTTGCAGTAGAAGGCCAAAATGGTAATGAATTTTTACAAATGGTGGAACCTGCTGTTTTGCAGTTAATTAATCATCAGGGCAGTACACTGTTCACCAGGGGAGGTCCGTTTAATGAAGCATACAATCAACTGTTTTCACAACAGGATGCTTCAACTTCTGAAGGAGTATTTTTATATCGGGTATATGATGTCAAAGAAATTGTTGGGCATAACTTTTACGACAGGGTAGTTGATAATCCACAATCTCCAACAATGAATCTCGTAGAAAATTACCTTGATAAAAACGGAGTTCCACAAGAATTAACTTCCTTACCAATAGATTATACAAGTTTAAATAATTTGGGTGAAAATTTGGATCCGCGATTCAGACAATCAGTTTGGACACCGGACAGAGGTCCCCAAAATAAAATACGTGGTTTTGAACCACAGGCTCTTCCTTCAAGATATCCACCAATTAATAATGTATATTCCAATAATTATGCAGCCACTGGCCTTCGTTACTGGAAAGGTGCCATTTTTGATGCCAATGAATGGAGAAATGGTTCAGTAGATGATGTTTTAATACGTTATGCCGAAGGATTACTGGCATTGGCAGAGGCAAAAGCAATATTAGGCACAATCAACCAGGCTGATTTGGATAAAACAGTTAATTTACTTCGTGGAAGAGTTGGAATGGTACCTATGAATTTAGCTGATGTTCAAAGTTGGTCTGTATCCTATTCATTGCAAAACGGATTTGAGCCTTCTGAATCAAATATCGTTAACGAAATCAGGCGGGAACGTTTATCTGAACTTGCTTTTGAGGGACACAGGGAAAGAGACTTGAAAAGATGGGCCGTTTTTCATAGTGTTATTAATGGATGGAAACCTAAAGGCGCTTATGCCCAGGAATTTGTAGATTATTTTAATGATCCGGAACAACTCATGGCAGATGGTTTTAATGAAAATGATGCCAAAAAGTTTGCTCTGACATTAGGAAAAAATTATGATGTTTTTACCGATGGATTTTTAAATCCGTTTTATATAACTCCTGAATTTAAATCGTCAGGTGAAGGCTACTTTGTTGAACCTGGACGTGTTTATTTGGCGCCAATTCCAAAAAATGAAATTGATTTATACATGGAAGATGCCGGTGTTGAATTGAAGCAAAATCCAGGGTGGTTCTAATCCTTAATTGATAATTTAAAAAGTTTACAATATGAAGAAAAATATTTTATATCTGGTTGTCTTAATGTTTGCAGGAATTTTGTTTTCCTGTGAACCCAGAATTGATTTCGATGAAGGACAATGGGGTGATACTGCATTTATTACAAATGTGAGTATTTTTACCCTTCAGGTTGATGAGCATCAGCTTCAGGAATATTACGAAAATGGAACTTTGACACCTGCCCGCAGAAGACTTTTTATATCAACTGGAAATGCGACAATTGATAATGAAAATTTTATTGCCACAGTAACCGTTCCTGCATCTCAGGATCTTACCAGGGCTGGAATTGTAATTTTTCATCAATCTGTTCGTGTGGAGCCTGTTGGAAGTTCACCGGTTGCAGGTATTTTAACCGATTTATCGGCGAAGGAATTTGTGTATAAACTTGTTTCTGCAGACGGAACTACTCATGATTGGACGATAAAGATTGTTCAATCGTAATAACGTTTTTAAATCAATAGATTAAGCCTTGAAATAGCAGGCTTAATCTATTTTTTTTACGCTGGGTCCCGGTTAATTTTGAAGTTATGACATGAACGATAATTAAATCAACTACATGAAGAATACCAAAGATAAATTTATAATAATTGCATGGTTGTTAATGTTAACATCCAATGCCTTTTCTCAGCAAT
>JALOMX010000243.1 GCA_025455245.1 Chitinophagaceae bacterium | reverse complement strand
GCATCCGGGAAGAGCTGAAAACGCCATGCAATTTTTTGATTTGCAAAAAATGAAAATGGTTGTAACTCTAAATAAAATTAATTTTGATATTAAAAGATTTCAAAATATAAAAGTTGAAATTTATAATATGAATGATTTAATGTCTAGAGGTGCTACTGAACCTGGAAGTGCTCTTGATAATATAAATTCAACCCTTTCTGGATATTGGTTTGTTACAGGTATAAATTATATATATAAAAGAACTGGTGGAGCTGAACAAGAAATTACACTTATGAGAAGAGACTTAAGTATAGATTACGGTAAGGGTAATGATGAAAAAAGTGATTTTAGAAAAGCTACAAAATAATAAAATATAATGCCATTATCATATAGAAACTTATTAGACGCAAATGCACTAGCAGACGCAATCAAAACTGGAGATTTTAATAATCCTAATAATCCGATACTTAAAGATCAAAAAAGTTCTGTTAAATATATTAAAGGTTATGCACAAGATAGCGCTATTGAAGCACTTGCAAATGCAGTAAATGTAGGTGATGGGGTATTCTGGTTTCAGGGTAATCATGGCGGTACACAGGTTGTAACCGGCAAGTCGGAAAATATTTCTTTTAAGAACCTTGTCACGCACAACTCAACCGGATTTGTTTATCACTTTGTAGATAATCATAATATTTTGCTGAATAAAGTAAAAATCGAACCCACTGGAAATAGAATTGCGGTTTCCCCAAGAGATGGTATTCATTTAGCTCATTGCAGGGGATTCATTTTACTTGATAGTGTAGTGGTTAAAAATACTCCCGGCGATGACGGATTAAATGTACATGGACTTTACCTGACTGTAGGTTCTATTTCCTCCAGAACCATAACCTTTTCTGAAAATCTGGTAGCTGATTTAAAACCCGGAAGTCGCATTCAGTTTTTAAGTGCCGATTTTCGTCCTGTATGGACCGGAACCATTGAAACTGCCAATCCGGAAATAGCCAATAATAACGTTGTTACAGTCGTGTTGAAGGAAACGCCTCCGGGCTGGATTGTGCCCGGTACTATTGCCAGCCCTTTAGGTTGGGTGCCAAAGTCATTTATCGTAAAAAATTCCACTTTTGAAAACACAGGGAGATTTGGGATCACAGCAAAAACCACCAATGTAGTCATTGATTCCAGTACTTTCAGGTTCAACTCGAATGCAGGTGTTGCGTTGGGCTCTTCCTTCAATGCATTTTTTAAAGAGGCACAACCGGCATGGAATGTTGTGGTAAAAAATAGTTTTTTCGAAAATAATATTACAAGGATGGGAGATCAGGGCCCGGGAGGTGTATTCATCGATCAAATATCTGTTGACAATCCCAATGTGAATGGTAATATGTATTTATTCAACAATACATTCAGAAACGAACAGCATGCTTATAACATAAGGGATGCTATAAATGTGCATTTGTGGGGTAATGTTTACAATAACGTAACCACACCCATTTGGAGGAATGGGCCTACTACCTCTAACTTTACCCAGAGCAGGGTGTATAATGATTATGTTACAGATAATTTACATGTGGGCGCTATTTTATATCATGAAACCTGGCCGGTTTCAAATAATGTATCAGATAGCTTGGGTTCTGTAACCTGGAATGACAAGCCCGGTTCTTTTGCCGAGTTTCACTTTGTTGGCAACCATATTTCATACTATGCCAGGAAAGGTCCGGAAATGGGCAAGGTGGATGTTTATCTGGATAATAAACTGGTATTGAATGATTATGACCTGTATGCTAATTCGACCATAACAAAATCATTGATTTATACAAACGATAATCTGGTGAATACTACCCATACACTGAGAATAGAAAACACCGGGTTGAAAAATGCAATCGCGTCCGGAAACTATGTGAATATCGATTTTTTAATACACAGATTGGGAGACTACATAGTTAGCCCAAATCAGGGCGGAGATGTTTTACCTGTAAATTTGATTCGTTTTCATGGCAGGGCCGAACAGGACAAAGTGCGGCTAACATGGAATACAACCAATGAAGTCAATAATAGCTATTTTGAGGTTTTAAGAGTAGAGCCCGGCAATACTTATAAAACAATTGGCAGGGTAAATGCCAAGATTGAAAACAGTAGGGGTCCCAATGATTATTTTCTTTATGATAATGCGCCCAATAAGGGAGCCAACTATTATCAGCTGAAACAATATGATATTGATGGTACATTCACTCTTTCCAAGATTGTTGCAGTTGATATGGCTTCTATGCCCCAATTTTCGGTTTACCCAAATCCGGTGAGGCAAGGTGAAATCATTAGAATAAAGGCTGCCAATCCAGATATCAAAATGGATGTTCAGCTGATTGACATCAATTCAAGGATTGTTGCGCAAAGAACGTTTGACAGGGTTCAGGATACTATTGAATGGCCAACAGTAGGACTAGCCCCAGGGGTTTATATCCTTCGTATAAAAACCTCATTGGGTCAGTTTGCTCATAGAATCGTGGTTATTCCATAAGCGTAACATTTTATTAGGGGGGGTATAAAACCCAGCTGTGCCATTATAGGACTAATCGTCACAATCAAAGTTCATTTTCCATGCTTAAAGTCAAATTGACCACTCTACTGATTTTGTTTGTGACATTGTCGTATTCGCAAGTAGTACTTCCTGCTTTATTTAGTGACAATATGGTGCTTCAGCAGAATTCTCTGGTTTCCGTTTGGGGAAAAGACAGACCACTTCAGGTAATTACTGTTACCGGTAGCTGGAGCACAAGTATAACCACCCAAACGGATAAGAATGGCAAATGGCAGGTTAAGATAAAAACACCTGAAGCAGGGGGACCTTATGAGCTTACGATAAAGGGAAGCAATGAAATTGTATTGCAAAATATTTTAATTGGTGAGGTGTGGTTATGTTCCGGACAATCCAATATGGAAATGCCTTTAAAAGGGTTTAAAGATCAGCCGGTGAATGGCAGTGAGGAGGCTATTGCAAACGCAGCAAATGCTAAAATAAGATTATAAGTTAACAAAGATTAGCCGCAAAGCTAACACAGTTCTTTGATAAGTCTAAATTATTTAGTATTTTTGTGCTAAATAAAATGGTTATGTTTTCAACACTTTCAGCATTTGAATTTCAAAAACAGTTTTCCGATCGGAATGCATGCCTTCAGTATTTAGCTGAGCTAAAATGGAAGGATGGATACGCATGTACAAAGTGTGGGTGTAAGTCCTTTACCAAAGGTTATCATCCATTTGCAAGAAGGTGTGCTGGTTGCCGTTACGATGAATCTGCTTCTGCTCATACCATCTTTCATAACCTGAAATTCAGTCTGCAAAAGGCTTTTTACGCTGTTTTCAGATACTGTAAGAAGAAAGGCATCTCCTCATATGAACTAGCAAAAGAGATTGGTGTGAGCCAACCGACGGCATGGTTATTTCATTGTAAGATTCAACAAACATTTGAATCGAGTGGAAAAAATCCGTTAACCGGCGAGGTGCATATTGACGAATTTGTAACTGGAGGACCCGAGAAAGGCAAGCCTGGACGCTCTGATGGCAAAAAGAAAAAGACGCTTATTATGGTAGAAGTTAGGCCAGGATGCAAAACAGGTCGGGTGTATTGCCGAAAGATTGCCGATTTCAAAAAAGATACCTTGTATCCAATCATTGAAGCAACAGTTTCCGAAGATGCAAAAGTTGTTACAGATGAATACCCGAGTTATGATAAGCTTAAAGAAAAATTTCCCCATGCCAAACAGCGGAAAAGCAATACAGGTAAAGGTTTCCCAATCCTTCATCAACAAATAATGAATATGAAGGGGTGGTTAAGAGGAATACATCATCAATGTAGTGATAAGCATTATCAAAAGTATCTTGACGAGTATTGTTTCCGAACCAACCGGAGAAACACCGAACAGTACATTTTTCGAAATATAATGCAAAGAGTGGTGTCAATTAAAACCAAGACTTTCAAAGAGCTATCAGCCGATGCGGCCTAAATTTATTATTCTATAACCCCATTCGATTTATTGACCCGGATGGCATGTGGGCAAGGTCGTTTAATCGAGGAGATGAAGGGTTTGATGATTTAATTGGCTCTTTGCAAAATGGAACTTTTAATATTGATGATTATGGTGGAGAAGAAGGCGAAGACCCGCCGGGAAAAGGTTCAAAAAATGCATCAATTGCACCTGCTATTCCGTTAATTCAAGATTTATTAGGTTCATTAATTGCTGGTGGATCTGCAGGAAGTGCTTCCATATTTACTGTTGGAAATAGCCCAGATTGGGTTGGAATGTTTAAAGATGTATCAAACAGTACAACTACATTCCTTGTAGCTGCAATTGCTAAGCTTTATGGTT
>JALOMX010000242.1 GCA_025455245.1 Chitinophagaceae bacterium | reverse complement strand
AGACAGTAACCTTTACCTCCTGAAGTTGCGTTGGAGTCAACCCAATTTCTCAACCGATTTCAGTAATGCAAAGTTCATTTCAGAGGTGGATGTTGAAACCGGTGATTTTTCCAATCCTATTAGCAGTACGGTTTTAGGTTCATTTACCGATTCTTTCCAGGCGAAAGTGATCAATGCATTTTTACTTGATAAGGGTTATCCTTTTGATCAGTATGTAAAAATGAAAACCAGGGTTATTGCTTCTTACAGCAATAATAACGACCGTCAGGTATCCAATACACAAACTTTTGATTTTAGGGTTTACAAAGTACCTCCTCAGGTTACCCTGCCTGTATCGAAAAGGCTGTTCATTGTAGGCGATGCCACCATGGCATGGTGGAACCTGCCGCTTGTTAATAATGGTATCAATTACGGTACAAGTCAGGAGTTTATGAGGATCGATGAAACCACCTATGGTGGTAAAATATTTTTATATGGTAATAAGCAGTATTTGCTTGTGCCGTATAACGATGGTAGAGGCTGGGATTTGAAGTATGCTGTTCAGAATACTTTTGCTCCGGGATTGTCTGCCGGTGGTCGTTTTGGACACAGGCCATCCAGTTCTACATGGGATGCCAATTTCCCTTCTCCTGCCGATGATGGTTTTTACAATATGACTTACGATTTTCAAAATGGTTTCTTTACTGTAACCGATGAAAGGGACAAGCCTGTTCCGGACAGCCTTTATGCCATTGGTGGCGGTACTCAGGGTGGTTGGGACAACAGCCACGGCAACACAGCATTGAAAGCACAGTGGATGCGCCGTTTGAACTCAAGTGTATTTGAAAAAGATCTCAACCTGACCGGTGGAGGTATGCTTAAGTTCATAACAAAAATTACGCAATGGCAGCCTCAGTTTGGACGTGGAACAGGTTCTAATGGCCTTGGTTATAACTATGGTGGCGGATCTGATCCTGATGTAATTATCATTCCTCCTGCAAGCGGTATGTACCGTGTAAGGGTTGATTTTTACACAATGACTTACACACTTACCAAACTTTAATTGAAAAACGCTATTAATTGTACGGCCTGCCTGAAAATGGCAGGCCTTTTTTGTTTATTGCATCCCATGTCAACTTAATTGGATGCATATATCTAATTTTAACGCCTGAATATGGCAAGTAATAAAATATATTCCATGACCGGTTTTGGTCGTGCTGAAAAAACTGAAGGCGGATGGCATGCGCTCGTAGAATTGAAATCCCTGAACGGAAAGCAGTTTGAGCTTAACCTCAAAATACCTCCTTTGCTTAAAAGCAATGAATTTGTCATCCGCACCCTTTTGTCGGGAAGGTTGCAAAGGGGAAGTGTGGAGTGCTCGGTTACTTTAAAACTGAATGGTGCTACCAAGCCGGCTATACTCAATACAGAATTGATTAAAAGCTATTACCAAACCATTCAGCAATTGAGCGATGAACTGAAACTCGATACCTCACAAGTGCTTGGTGCCCTGCTGAAATTGCCTGAGGTAGTATTGCCGGTATCGGAAAGCATTGATGAAGCCGGGTGGGCAGTAGTTGAAGAAACGCTGAATGAGGCTGCCGATTTACTGGTTGAACACAGGGCAAATGAGGGTCAGATGCTGGCAAATGACCTTACAGAAAGGATAGGAATCATTGAAAAGCATGCAGAAAAGATTAAAGAAATGGCCGCATTAAGGCCTGATTATATCAAAGAAAACCTCAGGAAGAAAATTGAGGACGCCCTCGGTAAGGATAATTACGATACCAACCGGCTTGAACAGGAAATCATTTATTATATCGAAAAGCTCGATATCAACGAAGAATTGACAAGGCTTGCCAATCACTGTAATTATTTTTACGAATTGCTCAATGACGAAGAAGAATCCAAGGGAAAAAGGCTTGGGTTCCTGTTACAGGAAATAGGCAGGGAGATTAATACAACCGGTGCCAAGGCCTATGATGCCGGCATGCAAAAACTGGTGGTGGCCATGAAGGATGAACTGGAGAAAGCCAAAGAGCAGGTATTGAATATGATGTAATGTTTCAATGATTTTATCCATGAAAGCAAACCTGATTTTATACTGTCTTCGGAATAGGTTTTTTTTACCGTTACTGATGCTGATTGCTCTTGCTATTTCCTGCCGGCCTGTTGAACTTTATGAAAGACAAAAGAACATTCCTGATGGAAAATGGGACTGGGATGAAAAACTATTGTATACACTTACCATTCCGGATTCTGCAACAGATTACAATATCTATGCAGTAATCCGGCACAGCGCCTCCTATCCTTACCGGAATATCTGGTTAAGGATCGGGTTGCAGGGCCCCGGCTCCGATTCAGTTTCCTTCCAGAATTTTAATATACCCCTGGCAAGTAACGATCAATGGCTTGGCGCAGGGATGAATGATGTGTATGAAAGAAGGGTTAAGTTATTTGGACAGCCCGTAAGGTTTCAGCATACGGGACAGGTTCTGTTTTCCATGCAGCATATTATGCGCGAAGATCCCCTTCCCGGCTTGTTGCAGGCAGGTATTCGAATAGAACCGGCACGATAAGCATGTAAAGCATGAGCGGAACTTTATAATTAAATTGCTTTATGCCCATACAAAGAAAGCTGGCTTATATCACGGTTGTTTACTGGATCATGCTATTGTATGTTATTGCGGCCTTAGTATGGTGGTTTATTGCACTGAATCAGCAAAGTTCAGAAATGGCAGCGCTGCGGGTGGCGCAGGTTGCATCCAACGACCCGGCGTATCAGGAGAAAATGAATGAGGCCCTTGCCTTTAAAAAGAGAAAAAATGCTCAATATACCGGTGAAGGTTTGATCTTTTTACTGGTCATTATGGTTGGGGCCGTTTTTGTTTACCGGGCAACCCGCAAGCAGTTGCAACTGGTGAGGCAACAGCAGAATTTTTTAATGGCTGTAACCCACGAATTGAAAACCCCGATTTCCGTAACCAAACTCAATCTCGAAACTTTACAATTTCGAAAACTTGATGAATCGAAGCAAAAAAAGCTTATTCAATCAGCGATTTTTGAAACTGAAAGATTGAACGACCTTACAAACAATATTTTGCTGGCAAGCCGGATCGATGGGGGAGAAACCGTTGATTTTTCTCAAAATGTAGCTTTGGATAAACTGGTATCTGATGTAGTGCGTCAATTTGAGTCCCGCTATCCTGAAAGAAAAATTTCACTGACACATGAGGGACATTTCTTAATTGCCGGAGATGAACTTTTGTTAAGAATCCTTTTGAGCAATCTGCTGGATAATGCCTTAAAATATACACCTCCGGGAAGTATGGTTGAGGTAAAACTTGGTGGTGCAGGTAAGTATGTAACCATGGAAGTGTCTGATACAGGTACCGGTATCAGTGATGAGGAAAAGAAAAAAGTTTTTGAGAAATTTTACCGGGTTGGGGGTGAAGAAACCCGAAGCACAAAAGGTACAGGCCTGGGATTATATCTTTGCCGTAAAATAGCAACAGCACACAAAGGAAGTATTCAACTTCTTGACAATAAGCCGCAGGGTGCAGTATTTTTGGTTAAGCTTCCTGTTTGGAACGGATGAATTAGTACTAAAATGATTTACCAATGACTGATTCCGGATCGGTTTTGCTGGTTGAAGATGAGAGAGGCTTGCATGATGCATTGCGATTGAATCTTGAACTTGAAGGATATGAAGTAACCTCTGCTTTTAACGGAAGCGATGCCATCAGGTTTTGCCAGGAAGGCTATTTTGATCTTATCATCCTTGATATTATGTTGCCGGGTGTGGATGGGCTAACGGTTCTTGAAACCATTAAATTGCACAAGGTGGATTCTCCTGTACTGATATTAAGTGCCCGCAGCACATCAACAGACCGTGTAACGGGCCTGCGTAAAGGCGCCGATGATTATCTAACAAAACCATTTGAACTGGAAGAACTGATATTAAGGGTTCAAAACCTTATGTCAAAAAGCAAAGCCTTACGTTCATTGAAGCCCCTTTCAGAAAAATATTCTTTTGGCGGCCATACAGTTGATTTTAAATCGCAGGTTGCCACCTTGAAGTCGGGAGAAACAGTAGAACTGAGCAAAAAAGAATCAATGCTGCTGCAATTGCTGATTACCAATGCGAATGAAGTAGTGACCCGCGAAAAAATCCTTCAGGCGATAATTTTATTTTGTCGTTCAGGAAGCATTTTGAAGAAGATAGCCGTCACCCAAAATACTTCCATTCGGTAAGAGGTGCCGGTTATAAGTTTACTCCTTAATCAACCCGGCCGTTTCATTCCTGTCAATCTTCGTTGTTTTTTTTCTTACCGAGGACTATAATGATGAGGGCAATGGCAGCTACAGGGAAAAGGATGACTGCGATTTTTGAGAAAATGGTGGTGGTAAAGCGTCCGGAATCATCGTTTTCCTGCCGTGGCTTGATTTTTGCAGCTTCCGAAACTGTCCATGTAATGGGTTCTGTTTGTACCGTTTTGTAGGAGGCCGAGGAAGGATCAAAAACCTTAAATGAAACGGAGGGAAGAGTATATGTGCCGGGTGTATTGGCAACAACAGGGTATTGAATGGTCCTTGTACCCAAAACCGGTGCTTTTCTTGTATCAAGATCTTCCACTACTTTAGGTTCAAATACTTCGAGGCCGGTGGGCCACTGTACTGCAGGATTGGTGATGGCATACCAATTGCCTGAACCTTGAATGGTAAAGGAAATGGTATCGGCCTGTAAAGCGGGTATTACTTTTTTTGAAACATCAGCCTTCAAATTGAAAGAGCCCACACCCAAAAGTTTTCCGCCCGATTCATTTTCAGGAAGGGGTTTTACATGGATGTTTACCGGCTTGCTTTTCGCAACAAAAGCAATAACGGTGTCGGTTAAGGGTGCCTGATTTATATTATCATTTTTTCTTACCCATTTATACTTGACCTCTGTATCAATTTCTATGGGTTCAAGCCTTTGTATTCCCGGTTTTAACCCAAATAATTGTACAGACTTAATATGGTAAACCCTGAAAATGGTGTTGCCTTTTTTTTCAACTTCATAGCTTTCACTATCTGCAGGCTTCATATCGTAGCTTGCAAAACCCTTATAGCTTGGGGCTTTGGCAAGTTTTCCTGAAATTTCGGCTGCCACATACAACTTATATACTGCGGTTATACATTCACCCACAAAAGCCTCGTTTTTATTGACGGATACATCGATAAAAATGTATTTACCGGTCTTCAGGATCAGATTTTCGCCCTGCCTTGCATACACAAAGTCTTGTGAAAATGCTTTTTGCGAAAAAAGCAGCACTGAAAAACCAATGAAAGCTTTGAATAAAAAATACATCTTCATTTCTACACATTGCGTCCGGAGGAAATGAACATTTCAATGGATGAGTAACTATTTTCCCCTTTCTTTGAAGCGTTGTTTATAATTACAGCTTTGGCACAAAAAGGTGCCTGTTCTATCTTCACCAAAAATTGCAAATCCCGGAATGATCAACGAAAGTATTTATGATTTCCTGATTCCTGTGAATTTTAGCTTGCTAAATGAAGACGAAGATTACAGAATCGGTCAGATCGGATATAGTTTAATGCAGGAAAATGATCCGGAAACGGCAAACCTTGTGTTGGTTGGATGTAATGAGTATCGTGGTCAGGGTATAAAAACCACCACAGGTGGTGCAGATGCCATCCGGCGTCAGTTTTTTAAATTATACCATTGGCACAACGATATTAGGATTGCCGATATGGGCAATGTTATGGTTGGGGAAAAGCTGCAGGATTCCTATGCTGCATTGCAGGCTGTGGTTGAGGATTTGATCCTTTCCGGTAAAAAAGTGCTGGTACTGGGCGGAAGCCACGATATAACGCTTCCAATTTACCGGGCATTTGCACAGAAAAGACAGTTGATTGAGGCAACAGTTATCGATGCATTGGTTGACCTTGAGCGCGATTCGAGATTTGCCGCGGATAACTTTTTACTGGAAATGCTAACAAGCGAACCCAATTATGTAAAGCAGTTTAACCTGCTTGGTTTCCAGAGTTATTTTACTTTTCCGGGATTGCTTGAAGCCATTGATAAGCTTAGGTTTGATTGTGTGCGTGTGGGGAGGGTACAGGAGCGCATGGAAGATACAGAGCCCATTATCCGCAGCAGCCGTTTGCTTTCGGTTGATATAAAATGCCTTGCCCATGCTTATGCCCCTGTAAATACATTTTCGCCTAATGGTTTTACGGGTCAGGAGGTTTGTAAGCTTATGCAATTTGCCGGCATGAGCAGCGAACTAGAAGTGGCCTTTCTTGCCGGATTTCATCAGGATGATAACCACCAATTGAGTTCGATGCAAATGGCTCACTTATGCTGGTATTTTATGGACGGGATTCATAAAATGCTGCACGAAGCATCGCTTGAGGACAGGACCGGCTTCAATGAATATCATACCCTATGTGCCGAAGTGGATACGCTTTTTTTACAAAGCAGGCATACCGGCCGTTGGTGGATGCAAATGCCCGATAAATCTTTTGCTCCCTGCAGTTACAACGACTACCTGATGGCAAGCCACAATGACCTTCCTGAACGTTGGCTAAGGTTGCAGGAAAGGAATTGATCTATTGATGAGAGTTGATTAACGGGATTAATTGATTCATTTCGTATTTGGCGGAATATGGGTTAAAGGGGTATTTTTACCACCTGCCGCATGCAACATTTACCAAACTTAATAACAGAGTTGGCCCTCATATTGGGCGCCGCTGGTATTACCACGCTTGTGTTTCGCCGGTTGCGACAGCCCGTGGTTTTGGGTTATATCATTGCAGGATTTATGGTGGGCCCCAATTTTAATTTTTTTCCCACCATCAGCGAAATTGATAACATCAAAATCTGGGCCGAAATCGGGGTAATATTTTTATTGTTTGCATTGGGTCTCGAGTTTAGTTTTAAAAAGCTGGCAAAAGTCGGCGCTTCAGCAGGAATAACGGGAACATGGGAAATTGGCATGATGATGCTGATTGGGTATACCACCGGTACCATGCTTGGGTGGTCAAGTACCGACAGTATTTTTTTAGGCGGCATTATTGCCATTTCAAGCACTACCATCATTTTCAGGGCATTTGATGAACTTGGATTGAAAACGAGGCAGTTTACGAGCCTTGTTTTGGGTGTGTTGATTGTGGAAGACCTTGTTGCCATATTGATGCTTGTGTTGCTCAGTACATTGGCTGTCAGCCAAACCTTTGATGGCAGCGAAATGCTGTTTGCTATTTTCAAGCTGGTGTTCTTTTTATGTCTTTGGTTTTTGCTTGGTATTTTTTTATTGCCAACCCTGCTTAAAAAGGCAAGCAAATTGCTGAGCAATGAAACTTTGCTGATCGGAGCTATTGCACTTTGCCTTGGAATGGTGGTGCTTGCGCATAGTGTAGGGTTTTCTGCCGCATTGGGCGCATTTATCATGGGTAGTATTTTAAGTGAAACCATATACGGTGAAAGGATTGAAAACCTGATTTCATCCGTTAAAAATCTATTTGGTGCCATCTTTTTTGTATCGGTGGGAATGCTGATCGACCCGGGGCTTTTATATGAATATGCAGGGCCTGTAGCATTGCTTACCCTGATTGTGATCGGTGGAAAATTTTTCAATGTTAGTATCGGCGCCCTTATTGCCGGTAAGCCGCTAAGGCAGGCGGTTCAGGCCGGTACAAGTATGACGCAAATCGGTGAATTCAGTTTTATTATTGCTACGCTTGGCCTATCGCTGAAAATTACCAGTGATTTTTTATACCCCATTGCGGTTGGCGTATCGGTGATTACCACCTTTACAACCCCTTTTATGATGAGGCTTGCCGAACCTCTTCATAAGTTTCTTGAAAAAAGATTACCCAAAAAATGGATTGATGGTTTGAACCGGTATAGCGCCGGCTCTCAAACGATTCGCGGGGAAAGCGATTGGAAAACGGTTATCGGCGCTTATTCCCGGCTTATCCTGACCAATTCGGTGATAAGCATCTCGCTCATCCTGTTGAGTACTTACTATTTGCAGCCTGCATTCCATTCCTGGATTGAGAACTTCTGGCTGGCAAGCCTTTTATCCGTGCTAATATCGCTGGGCGTTATGGCTCCGTTTTTGTGGGCATTGGTGGCCAAAAAAATTCAAAGGGGTGCATACCGTTCAC
>JALOMX010000241.1 GCA_025455245.1 Chitinophagaceae bacterium | reverse complement strand
TATACAAGATGGAACAGCGGAAGTAATTTCTCTTCTACCGAAGGAAGACAAACAAAATGGCATGAACCAATTGAACCTTACGAGAAAATATATGATAATTTAATTCCTGTATACGACAATAACTATTACAAATCCATTAGCGGAAGGGCGTTGGGTGTACAAATCCGAGGGGTTAACAGTCTTGATGAAGTGGTTGTTACAGGGTATGGTGTGTCTGAAAAAAGAAGTATGAGTGAACCGGCGCCTGCACCGGCGGCAAAGATTGCACAGGAAGATTATGATAAAGTGTATACCCGGCTTGAGGATGTGAAAATTGGAAAAGAACAAACAGAAATTGATAACACAGGAATAAATATCAGAAAAAATTTCAATGAAACAGCTTTCTTTTTCCCCGAACTGAAAACAGACAATGAAGGTAATATCAGCTTTGAATTTACCATGCCGGAGGCGCTTACCCAATGGAAATTGCAATTACTTGCACATACAACGGATGCAAGGTTTGCCTATGCTTCCAAAAATATGGTGACCCAAAAACAATTGATGGTAATCCCCAATGCTCCGAGGTTTTTCAGGCAGGGTGATAATATGGAGCTTAGTGTAAAGATCAGCAACCTTGCAGGCAAGGAACTAACAGGACAGGCGCAACTACAATTGTTAAATGCCGCAACCATGCAGCCCGTTGATGGATGGTTTCAGAATGTATTTCCTTCCCAATACTTTACGGTGGCAGCCGGACAAAGTACCGCACTTAGATTTCCGATTCAGATTCCATATCAGTTTAACGATGCAGTTGTATATCGTATTACCGCAAAAACTAATGGAACAAGCGATGCTCCTGATGTTGTTTTTGCTGATGGAGAAGAATCTGCTTTGCCGGTATTAACCAACCGCATCCTGGTTACGGAAAGTTTTCCGCTTAACCTCAGGGGAATCGACAGCAAATCATTTGTGTGGAACAGGTTTAATCAGATGGCTGCAGATGCTGAGCGAGGTTCAAGCCTCGACCATCATTCCATTACATTGGAATATACTACCAATCCTGCCTGGTATGCTATACAATCATTACCCTACCTGATGGAATATCCTTTTGATTGTGCTGAACAAACATGGAACCGCTTTTATGCGAATGCCCTTGCGGGAAAAATTGCAAACAGTTCTCCCCGGATCAAACAAATTTTTGAATCATGGAAAAATAAAACGCCTGATGCATTGTTAAGTAATCTTCAGAAAAATCAGGAATTAAAAAGTGCTTTGCTTGAAGAAACCCCCTGGGTATTACAGGCAAAAAATGAAGCAGAACAAAAAAGAAATGTCGGACTCCTGTTTGACCTGGTAAGGATGAATAATGAAGCTGAGGCAGCCCTGAATAAATTAAAAGAATTGCAGGGGCCAAATGGTGGTTTTATGTGGTTCAAAGGTGGTCATGATGACCGGTATATGACCCAATATATTCTTACCGGAATAGGCCATTTACACAAGCTCGAAGCATGGCCCGAAACATCAAAACAATCCCTGCAGAATATCATTGTGAGGGCCTTACCTTATGCCGATGCAAGGATCAGGGAAGAATATGATGCACTGGTAAAAAGTAAGACAAATCTTATGGATGCCATACCATCCTCATTTGCAGTTCAATATTTGTATATGCGTAGTTTCTTTCCTGAGAAGGATATTGCAGGAGATGCCGGCAAAGCTGTTCAGTATTTTACCGAACAGGCCAAGCGTAAGTGGATGAAAATGGGGAAATACGAGCAGGGTATGATTGCCCTGGCACTATTCCGAAAAAATGACAAGACAACAGCAAACTCGATTCTGTCCTCCATTACAGAAAACAGTACAACCCATGAGGAATTTGGTATGTACTGGAAGGAGTTCAACAATCCCGGGTTTTACTGGTTTCAGGCCCCCATCGAAAGTCATGCTCTCTTGATGGAAGCCTACCATGAAATTGAAGGAAACGTACAAAGGATTGACGATTTGAAAACATGGCTGCTGAAGCAAAAACAAACCACAAACTGGAAATCGACAAAAGCCACAGCAGAAGCCTGTTATGCCTTGTTACTGAGAGGAACTGATTGGCTGAGTGAAGAAAGAACGGTATCTGTTGAAATGGGCACTTACACCATAAACAGTGCTTCAATTGATAAAACAGAAGCAGGCACAGGTTACTTCAGGCATGTAATTTCAAAAGAAAAGATCAACACCGGCATGGGCAATATTAAGGTGAAAATGGAAAGCCCTAAAGAATCCGCCAATAAGGTTTCTTCATCAACCTCATGGGGTTCGGTTTACTGGCAATATTTCGAAGACCTCGACCGTATTACGCCTGCGGAAACCGGAGTTGCCATTAAAAAGGAACTTTATGTAATTCGCAATTCAGACAGGGGTCCTGTACTTGAGCCTGTAAAGGAAGGTGATGCCATTAAAGTTGGAGACCGGATAAAAGTAAGGGTTGAGATTAAGAATGATCGCAACATGGAATATGTTCATTTAAAAGATATGAGGGCAAGTTGTTTTGAACCGGTAAATGTATTGAGCGGATACAGGTGGCAGGGCGGTCTTGGCTATTATGAAACAACCAAAGATGCGAGCAGTAATTTCTTTATAGGGTATATGCCACGGGGTACATACGTTTTTGAATATGAGCTTAGGGCAACAATGTCAGGTAATTTTAGTAACGGGATTACCACTATGCAGTGTATGTATGCTCCGGAATTCAGTACGCATAGCAAAGGAATACGGGTAAATGTGGAGAATTAGATCCGGGGGGCGTAAACTAAATAACATTTGCACATTCAGGCAGGTTGTTATTGGCTGATATAGTTCTATTCCTAAATTTGTATTATGCGGAGAAGAAGTTTTTTGGGGAGTATAGGCTCAATGGGTGCATTGGTTGCAGCCTCCCATTCAGCAGTGGCTTTTCAGCCGGATCCACCGGTAAAATTTGTTCCGCATCCACCCTATCTGAAAGAAGGTGATTTTGTTGGGATTACATGTCCGGCAGGAAGTATAGAAATGGGAGATGCCCGTTATGCCGAAGTAATGCTTGGTCGCTGGGGTTTGAAAACCAAGTTTGGAAAAACCATTGGAAAAGATTGGAACCGCTTCGCAGGAACAGACGAGGAAAGGGCTGCCGATTTTCAAAGACAATTGGAGGATCCGGTAATTAAAGCCATCATTTTTGGAAGAGGCGGTTATGGTACCATGCGCATGATGGATAAAGTGAATTGGGACATTTTTAAAAAGAACCCTAAGTGGCTTATCGGATATAGTGACATTACCGCGTTCCACTGTCATGTCCATCGTAATTTCGGAATACCAACCATACATGGCAGGATGGCTGCAGGCTTTGGTACTCAGGAAGACTATTCTGAAACATCCCTGAAACTCGCACTTACAGGAAAACCATTGATGTATAAATGGAAAACCTACCGGCTAAATCGTAACGGAAGCGCTCATGGAATTTTGGTTGGAGGAAACCTTAGTTTGATTTTTGCCATGCAGGCCGGACCAAGCGAGCTTGACACGAAGGGTAAAATACTTTTTATTGAAGATGTCAGTGAATATAAATATACTGTTGACCGCATGCTCATGAACCTGAAAAGAAGCGGCAAACTTGATAACCTTGCAGGGCTTTTGGTTGGAGGGTTTACCCAAACTAAAACAGATGGAGAAGGCTACTTTAACATGAGCATGGAAGAAATTATTCTCGAAAAAGTAAAGGAGTATGATTATCCGGTAGCCTTCGGATTTCCTGCCGGGCATCAAAGCCCCAACCTTGCCTTAAAATTTGGAATGCCACATCAACTCATAATTGGCGAACAGGATTGCCTGCTTGCCGAACCGCATGCGTTGCAACCATTTGCTCCTGTTTCTTTTGGTCATGATTCTATTCCTGTTCCTGTTGATACCTTAAGAGACTTTCGTAATCCATTGCCATGATTACCATTCCTCCTTACCTGCGCAAAGGCGACACCGTTGGCCTGATTTGTCCTGCCGGTTTCATGCCGCTGGAAAAAACGGAATCCTTTCAGCATATATTAAAAAGCTGGGGATTTAAGGTTTGCCTTGGAAAGACGGTCGGCAACCAAAATTATTATTTTTCAGGTACCGATGTTGAGCGCCTTCAGGACCTTCAAAATATGCTTGATATGCCGGATGTGAAGGCAATAATCTGTGCAAGAGGTGGTTACGGTACATCAAGAATCATTGATCATGTAAAATGGAACCATTTTAAGAAGTTTCCAAAATGGATTGCGGGGTACAGCGATGTAACCGTGCTGAACTGTCATCTTTTTCAAAAACTGAATATTGCATCCCTCCATAGCCCTATGGCAGGTGCATTTG
>JALOMX010000240.1 GCA_025455245.1 Chitinophagaceae bacterium | reverse complement strand
GCCGCGGAAGTGGCGGCCCCGCTGCGGTTGGGACGCGCTGACGAGTCTCGTCCCGTCATCCCGACGGAAGCCGAACCTCAGCAGACTCCGTATCCCTGTAACCCCCGCGGGGGCGACGACGGGTCGCAAGGCTCCCTGTCGCAGGTTCCCTTCCTTCCTTTCGGCAGTGCTGAAATGCCAAAACAGGAAACCATCCTCATTAAAAATGCCACGGTATGGACAAGTGAGGAACAGGGCAAACTGGAAGGAACCGATGTGCTGGTGAAAAATGGTAAAATCGCTGCTATAGGCAAAAACCTGAGCGAAGCAGGCGCCCGGATAATTGATGGTACCGGCAAACACCTTTCGCCCGGTATAATCGACGAACACTCCCATATTGCTGCAGCCTCCATTAACGAGGGTGGGCAGAGTGTAACAAGCGAAGTACGCATCCAGGATAACCTCAACCCCGAAGACATCAATATTTACCGGCAGTTGAGCGGCGGGGTTACTACCTCGCATATCCTGCACGGATCGGCCAATACCATCGGCGGACAAACGCAGCTCATCAAACTTCGCTGGGGGGCCAATGCACAGGGACTGATGTTTGAAGGCGCTGATGGTTTTATCAAATTTGCCCTGGGAGAAAACGTAAAGCGTTCTTCTTCCACATCCGGTAACCCGCGTTTTCCCGATACACGCATGGGTGTAGAACAAGTGCTTGACGATGCATTTGCAAGGGCTAAAGCATATGAGGCCGAAAAGAAAAAGGGTACACCCGGTTTTCGTAAAGATTTGGAACTGGAGGCCCTGGTCGAGATCATGAATAGCAAACGCTTTATTACCTGCCACAGCTATGTGCAGAGCGAAATAGTAGCTATGATGCGTGTTGCAGAAAAGTATGGTTTTGTTTTAAATACGTTTACACACATACTCGAAGGATATAAAGTTGCCGACAAGATGAAAGCCCATGGTGCAGCAGCCTCAACTTTCAGTGATTGGTGGAACTACAAAATGGAAGTAGTAGATGCCATTCCTCAGAATGCTGCCATCATGCAGAAAGTGGGATTGAATGTTGCTATAAACAGTGATGATGCAGAAATGGCGCGCCGCCTCAATCAGGAAGCTGCCAAGAGCGTTAAATACGGCGGAATGAGTGAGGAAGATGCACTTAAAATGGTAACTATCAACCCTGCAAAAATGTTGCATGTTGACAAGCGTACAGGAAGCATTGCTGTCGGAAAAGATGCAGACCTTGTTTTATGGAGCGATAATCCCCTGAGTATTTATGCAAAAGCAGAATATACCATAGTGGATGGCACCGTTTATTTTGACCGTGAAAAGGATAAAAAAATGAGGCTTGAACTGGAAGCTGAAAAACATCGGTTGATGAAAAAAATAGCAGCTTTGAAACGTTCGCCGGGTTCGGGAGGTTCTCGTCCTAATTTTCAGCGTCCTACACCACGCTACGAATTGATGCATACATGTACCGATCATTGGCATAGCCATGGTTTGCTGGTAATTGATGCCGATGAAGTTGAAATGGAAAAAGATTAATTCATTTAAACAAGGAAATTTTATGCAAACTTTTCAATATATAAAAAAGTCTTTTCTGGGATTTGCTTTTGCCGGGCTTTCCTTCATGTCAATAGCACAAGAAACAGTTTATCCGGCGCCTCCGCAAAAATCCACTTTTGCACTGACCAATGCCACCATTCATGTGGGCAATGGCGAGGTCATTCAGAATGGTATGGTTCTGGTGAGCAACGGTAAGATTATTGACGTTCGTCCAACGGCACCTATTGCCGATATTGCTGTTTACGATTGCAAGGGACAGCACATTTATCCCGGCCTCATACTTTCTTCATCGCAACTTGGGCTGGTTGAAGTAAACAGCGTGCGTGCAACACAAGATGCAACTGAAATAGGTGTGTTGAATCCGAGTATCCGTTCTGTTGTTGCCTACAATACCGACAGTAAAGTGATCAATACATTGCGTACCAATGGTATCTTACTTGCCAATATTGTACCGGATGGCGGTGTTCTTTCGGGCTCCTCATCTGTGGTGCAATTAGACGCATGGAACTGGGAAGATGCAGCCTACGTTACCGATCATGGTATTCATTTCCGTATGCCTTCGTTACTGACGAGGCGTGGTGGTGGTCGCTTTGGGCAGCAACAGTCACAGGGTGATCCCGTACAGCGGGCCTTGGCGCAGATTGAAGAAGTAAAATCTTTTTTTAAGGAAGCAAAGGCCTACAGTACCATAGCAAGGCCCATGCCTGTAAACCTGAAATATGAAGCAGTTAAAGGCCTTTTTTCCAAAAAGCAAAAGCTTTTTATTCATTGCAATATTGTAAAAGAAATGCTGGTGGCCATTGACTTTGTGAAGGAGTTTGGTTTTGATGTGGTCATAGTAGGTGGGGCCGACAGCTGGAGGATTGCCCCCATGCTAAAGGAGCACAACATAGCAGTAATACTCGACCAGATGCACAGTTTGCCTACCATGATGGATGATGATGTGGATCAGCCATATAAAACTCCCGCAATTTTGCAGGAAGCCGGCGTTCTTTTTGCCATAAACGATGAAGACGGAAACAGCCGGTACCGTAACCTGCCCTTTAATGCCGGTACCGCCGCCGCTTATGGCCTGACGAAGGAACAAGCGCTTTCTGCAGTAACCCTGAATGCTGCAAAAATCCTTGGAATTGATAACCTTACCGGATCAATTGAAAAGGGAAAGGATGCCAATATAGTGGTTAGCAAAGGTGATCTGCTGGATATGAGAACCAATATTATTACAAGGGCTTATATACAGGGCCGAGAAATTAAATTGGAAGACAAGCATAAGCAACTTGCCGAACGATACGAATACAAGTATCAGATAAAATAAAAACAGAAGCCGGAAATTTTCCGGCTTCGTTGTTTTAACGGTTAATCGAATCATAATTTCTTCGACCAGGTGGTAGCGGAGGGATTAAAAATCATCAATCGAAAAGTAAAGATGATATCGTTTTTTTGAATATGCAATACCCAATTTGTGGTATTTTTCATAATGGATTTATCTTTTTTGGGTTGGATGCCTGTTTCTCCGGATAAATTCAACCTGCTTTTTTGGAGGGTTTATCCAAACTTAAATTGATTATAGTGGTAATTTTACCCGGCTTATGTCTCATGTTTTTTCACTTTCACAGTTACTTGCACTAGTTCAGGATACCATTGATGCACAGTATTTCGGGCAGGCATTTTGGGTGAAATGTGAGGTAACAGATGTAAAAAAATATGATGCTAAAAACTGGTGCTTTTGCAAGTTTCTGGAAAAACGTTCCGGGCAGGTTCTTGCCGAAACGCAGGGTGTTTTTTGGCAACAGGGTTATCAGCATATCCGGCGCTTTGAGCAGGTTACCGGACGAAAATTCGAAAACGGAATAGAGATCAATGCCCTTGTGCTTGTAAAGTTTCATCCTAAGTTTGGATTTAAACTCGAAGTCATTGAAATTGACCTGAGTTTTTCACTTGGGCAAATGGAACTTGCAAGACAGGAGACCATCCAAAAGTTGCTTGCGCTATATCCTGATGATATTACTTTGGTGGATGACCGTTTTTTTACCCCGAATAACCGGATTCCTTTACCGCATATCATTCAAAGAGTGGCCCTGATTACTGCCAATCACAGCGATGGGCAGCGCGATTTTTTGCAGGAGCTTACCCAAAACACCTTGGGTTATCAGTTTCGCATTACAGGTTTTTATACTACCATACAGGGCGAATCGGCGGCCGGTCTTATGATTAAACAATTCGAACAGGTAAAAACCAAATCCCATCTATTCGATGTGGTGGTACTTGTACGGGGTGGAGGTTCCCAAACCGATCTTAAGCCATTCGATGATTTTGAATTGGCAAAAACCATCGCAATGTTTCCGGTTCCAGTATTAACGGGGATTGGCCACGACAGGAATACAAGTATTGCCGACCTGATGGCAAGGCAATACAAAGTGCCAACTAAGGTTGCAGCCACCATAATTGACCATAATTTTCGGGCAGAACAAAGCCTTTTGGAACTGGAAACGAGAATGATTGAATCGGTGGAAAGTACCCTGCTTCATAAAAAACAACAACTTAACCGATGGGAAGAGCAAATGGCCTGGGTGATTCCGGGTAGAATAAGCCTTAAACTGGAGAGGCTGAGTCATTGGAAAACGATGATTGAATTGAAATCGAAAACAAGGATCGATGCTCTAAAAAGGGCCATGCAAATGACAAATGAAAGGCTTGATCTTGCGCAGGGAAGGCGAATTAAGGAAAAATGGGAAAGCCTTCAGTCAATGGAAAGAATGATTGATCATTTAAGTCCTCAACGTACTTTGGCCCG
>JALOMX010000239.1 GCA_025455245.1 Chitinophagaceae bacterium | reverse complement strand
CTTTCGCATGCGCGATGTACTGCAACACCGCGGCCCTGATGGTGCAGGACATTGGTTTGATGATGAGGGGCAGGTTTTTCTATTGCACAGAAGGCTTAGCATTATTGATCCAACACCTGCTTCAGATCAGCCTTTATGGTTTGGAAAATATGTGCTTGTTTTCAACGGTGAAATATATAATTACCGTGAGCTGAAGGCTGAGCTGATGCAAAAAGGATACACATTTTTCTCTTCCGGTGATGGTGAAGTGATTCCTGCCGCATACGATTACTGGGGCATGGATTTTCTGCAAAGGCTTGATGGGATGTTTGCTTTTGCACTCTACCATACTGAACATAAAAAGTTGATATTGGCCCGCGACCGCTTTGGAGAAAAGCCGCTGTATTTTCATGCACGTTATGCCCAACGGGGGAGGCTTGACTACTTTCTTTTTGCCAGTGAAATGAAAGCCTTGTGGGCGGCCGGAGTACGGCGTGATGTGAATAATCTGATGCTGATCAATTACCTTTCACCGGGATATGTGCAAAACCCAATTGTAAAAACCGATACTTTTTTTAATGACATTTTAAACCTTCCTCCGGGCTACCTGCTGGAAGTGGATGTTGCCGCTATGCGTTTCAATATGCGGAGGTGGTATGAGCCCTGGAAACGCATCGGACATTTGCAGGATGCAAAGCCGGTGGATGAGGATCAGATCATTGGGCGGTTTTCGGAGTTGTTGTGGCAATCGGTACAAAGAAGGCTGAGAAGTGATGTTCCTGTAGGAACCTGCCTGAGCGGAGGTCTCGACAGCAGCAGTATCATTGCCATCATTGATGATCTGAAAAAGAAAGGCGCTACTGCTGAGGGATGGGCAAATGTTTGCTTCTCGGCAGTGTTTCCCGGTTTTGAGAAAAACGAAGATGCCTGGAGCAAATCTGTTGCAGATTCATTTGGGTTAATAAGGTATATCATAGAGCCAACGGGAAATGACTTGTCACGGCACTTTGATGACATGATGTATCATCAGGAAGAACCGGTTCAGAGCAGCAGTGTACTGGCCCAATACCTTGTTTATAAAAAAGCAAAGGACGAGGCTGTGAGCGTATTGCTTGACGGGCAGGGTGCTGATGAGGTTTTGGCAGGATACAGCAAATACAGTCACTGGTATCTGCAACAACTATTACGAAAGTCATTCACGGCAATGAAGGCCGAAAAGGCCCTTCTCCAGCAAAACGGGATGCTGGAGCAATGGGGAATTGCCAATTATGCAGCGGCCTGGCTCCCTCACCAAACCGCCCGTTTGCTTAAACAAAAGGCTTTGCAGCGGCAAAAGGCCTTTCCTTTTGATCCGGATTTTTATGCCGCACACAAAGACGATAATACTTTGTTCAAACCTCATATCCGAAATCTGGAAGACCTCCTGTATTTCAATACGTTCAATTTTGGTTTGGAGGAATTGTTGCGCTATGCTGACAGAAACAGTATGGCCCACAGCCGTGAAGTCAGGTTGCCTTTTTTACAGCATGAGTTGGTTGAGTTTATTTTTTCATTGCCATCCAATTTCAAGATCAGGCAGGGTTTCGGAAAATGGATATTGCGCCAAGCCATGAACCGTTACCTTCCCGGAGATATTACCCGCCGAAAAGGAAAGGTAGGATTTGAGCCGCCTCAACAGCAGTGGATGCAGGAAAAGGAAATCGTTGAAAGGATAGAAGATACACGCTCAAAACTTGTACGCATGAAGATGGTTAAACCGGAATTCCTGAATTGGCCAATCAACAGTTCGGGAGCGCATAGCAGTGAAAACCACGGCTGGCATATATTTAATCTTTCGCATTTGCTTCATTGACCGGATCTGTTGCCGGTATGTTTTCAGATGATTTTTTGATCATCCTTTTCAATCAGGATTTTTTGAGTTAAATCAAGTGCTTGTTTAAATGATGGAACCACAAATCTTTTACCAATCTTAAAGAGCAGCCTTGATTTCCTCAATTCCTCAAATACATTTGGCTGAATACCGCTGAGTACAAGGATTGTTTTATCGTGGTTACACATTTTCAGCACATCCTTTATTGTGTTCAGACCGGTAGCATCTATTACAGGCACATTACGCATACGAAGTATCAATACTTTGGGTTTTTTCTCAATAAAGCGCATTGAGTCTTTGAACTTATACGCCGCACCAAAGAACATGGGGCCTGTTATTTCAAATACATCAACACCCTCGGGGATATTAAATTTATCCGTAGCATTTGCATCAAGTGAAGTGTCTTCCTCCTTATGGGGGTTTACATTCACATTGCTTATTTGAATCATTTGCCGCATGAACAGGAATGCGGCCATTACCATGCCTATTTGTATGGCGATAATAAGATCGAAAAAGATTGTGAAGAAGAAAGTAGTGAGCAGTACCGCAGCATCGCTCTTTATGCCCCTTGCAATGTCAAAAAAAGTTTCGTGTTCGCTCATGTTGTAAGCTACTACCACCAAGATTCCCGCAAGGGTAGCCATGGGTATCATGGAAGCCCATTTTCCGAATAGCAGCATAATGATAAGCAATGTTACAGCATGAACCATGCCTGCTACCGGTGTTCTTCCTCCATTTTTTACATTGGTAGCGGTGCGTGCAATAGCCCCTGTGGCAGGAATACCGCCAAACAAGGCGGAGGCAATATTGGCGCCACCCTGTGCAATTAATTCGGTATTACTCCGGTGGTTACCGCCAATCATGCCATCGGCCACCACCGCACTCAGCAGCGATTCGATAGCGCCAAGTAAAGCAATGGTAAAAGCAGGGGCCAGGAGCGATTTAATGGTAGCCCAATCAATGGATGGAATTACGGGAGCAGGAAGCGTTGATGGGATGCTGCCAAAACGGCTACCAATGGTTTCAACGGGTAAATCAAACAACTGTACAGCGATTGTTGACAATACGATGGCAATAAGCGAGCCCGGAATAATCCGGGTAACTTTCGACGAAAACACAACAACCACAATGGTTACAATGCCTATAATTAATGCTATCCAATTGACAGTGCTTATGTGGCTTCCATATGCTATCCATTTTTCAACAAACTCTGCCGGTACTTTATCCATTTGCAGGCCAAATAAATCTTTTATCTGAGCTGAAAAAATAATGACAGCAATGCCGGAAGTAAAACCGGTGATGAGCGGATGCGGAATAAATTTAATGACACTGCCCATTTTTGCAAGGCCCATAATAATGAGCATGATGCCTGCCATAAAAGTGGCAATGATGAGACCGGATACGCCGTGTTGGTTTACTATGCCAAAAACTATAACGATAAATGCTCCCGTAGGTCCGCCAATCTGAACTTTGCTGCCGCCTAATACTGAAATGAGAAATCCTGCAATAATGGCTGTGATCAGCCCTTTTTCGGGAGAAACTCCGGAGGCAATGGCAAATGCAATGGCAAGGGGAAGGGCGACAATACCAACAATCAGGCCGGCCATCAGGTCTTTGGAAAACTGAAGCCTGCTGTAATCCTTTAATGCTTCAAACAGCTTTGGCCTGAACATATTTAGGCTGAATTATAGATTTAATGAATCCGTAATTTGTACCCGGCCACTTTCAAGCGAATAATACATTCCGTAAATATCAAGGTCGATGGAATTTTTCAGCTTTGCTATCAGAGGGTCATTAATAATGCTTCTTACCTGATGAGATATATTTGCCGTAATGGCTTCATTGAGGTCATGATGTTTCAGCGCCGGTTGAATTTCAATTTCTTTTCTTAAACTGTCAATGATACTTCCAATGTGCCCCGGAAACTCTGACTCTTCGAGCAATGCATGAATGGCCCCGCAGTCCTGATGACCCATGACGGCAATACACCTTACATCAAGATGCTCAACTGCATATTCAATGCTTCCCATTTCAATTTCACTGATGATATTTCCCGCTGTTCTGATTACAAAAAGGTCACCAATCCCCTGATCAAAAATAAGTTCCGGCGATAGCCTAGAATCTGAGCAGGTGATTACAAGGGCGAAAGGATGCTGTGCATGGGCCACCTTGTGGCGATGTTTTACAGATTCATCGGGGTGCCGCGGATGGCCTTTGGCAAAACGTTCATTTCCGGACATCAATCTTTCATAGTTACTCTCTTTCGATAAGTGAAGAGGCCACCATTGGTGCCAGGTAAAATAGGTAATTGCTGCAATTAAAGTAATAATTACGGATATGGTTATAAAGGGGAGTTCCCTCTTTATTTTTCTTCGTAAAATATGGCTTCTGTCCATAATAGTTTTCCCGGGATTTTAATAAATGATCAGACCCGGGATATTCTGACTGCAAAACTATCAGGCCCTAAAATGACAAACTACATCGTTCATCATATAGCCGGCTGATTTTTGTCATATAAGTTCCCCT
>JALOMX010000238.1 GCA_025455245.1 Chitinophagaceae bacterium | reverse complement strand
AACCTCCCTGTCACTGATATCGCGGCAGGTGCGCCTTTTATCTGCCCATGTAAAAAAGTCTTCACTCCTCCTGATCATTTCCTCTTCGGGGAAACTTTCTTTATTGTATCGGACAAATGAGAAACCATTAACAATTTTTGAATCAGTCATACGGTTAGTTTTGCGACAGTTTTTTGTAAATATAATGGTGATACTATGCAAAGGAAAAAATGGGTTTCAGGAAAGTTGTTGGGAACATGGTTGGTATTCATGTCTTTGGTGCCGGTTGCTTTTGCGCAGCCAAATCGCTGGCAGCAGGCTGTTGCTTACAAGATGAATGTTCAGCTTGATGTGGCAACCAACATCCTTACCGGTACCCAGGAAATAAAATACACCAACAATTCACCGGATACCCTTACCCGTTTATTTTTTCATACATACTGGAATGCATTTCAGCCCGGCAGCAGCATGGATGTCCGCAGTCAGGAACTGGGTAAAATTCAGGTTGGCACCAATCGTGATGGCAGTCCCCGCTGGGATTGGGATGGTAGGGTAAGAGACCGTATCGGCGAGTTGCAACCCGATGAAACGGGCTATACCCGCATTGAATCGCTGAGCATTGCAGGAAAGACCCAAACCATAAAAGAACATGAAACCATTGCCGAAATAAAACTGGATAAACCCATACTGCCGGGGCAAACAATAACCATGCAAACAAAGTGGGAAAGCAGGGTGCCGGTACAAATCAGGCGCAGTGGTCGCGATAATGCCGAAGGTGTTCGTTTTACCATGACACAATGGTATCCCAAAATAGCCGCTTACGATAAAGACGGATGGCATCCCACACCATATGTTGCACGCGAGTTTTATGGTGTATGGGGAGATTTTGAAGTGAACATAACACTGGATAAGGAATATAAAATCGGAAGCAGCGGTGTATTGCAAAATGCTGCCGACATTGGATGGGGCTACGATAAGGATGGTACCGAACTAAAACCTGTTGGCACCCCAACCCGTACGTGGAAGTTTAAAGCCGAAGATGTGCATGATTTTGCATGGGCAGCCGACCCGGCATATAAGCATATCACCCGGAAAACCAACGGTGGCCCCTTGCTGCACTTTATATACAAGGATGCACCATCAGCCGATAAGCTATGGGCAGGCACTGCCGATACCTGTGCCATGGCATACGATTATATCAAAGAACACTTTGGCGCTTATCCCTGGCCGGTGTACAGCTTTATTCAGGGAGGCGATGGAGGCATGGAATATGCCATGGCCACTATGGTTCGTAGCCATAGCCTTGGAACCGCACTGCACGAATGGATGCATAGCTGGTATCAGCAATTGCTCGGTACCAATGAAAGCCTTTATGCATGGATGGATGAAGGCTTCACCAGCTTTGCCGAAAGCCGTACCATGAACCATGTACGCAAGGCAAAAGGCTGGGCACTGCAGGGTGATTATTTATCCTATATCAATCTTTCCCGCAGCCGTTTTGAAGAACCCCTGAGCACACATGCAGACCATTTCAATACCAACGTTGCTTATGGAGCGTCGGCGTATGGAAAAGGCGCTGTTTTTCTTGGGCAGTTGGGCTATATCGTCGGTGAGGAAAACTTGGATAAGATCTTGTTGGAATATTATCGCCAATGGAAGTTTAAAAGCCCTACCGCCGATGACTTTGTAAGGGTGGCCGAAAAGGTAAGCGGCATTGAACTTGACTGGTACAAGGAATATTGGGTGTACAGTACCAAAACCATTGACTACAAAATAGACAGTGTATGGCAGGGTGAAAACGGGACAAGTGTTAGGGTGCATCGTGTGGGGGCTATGCCGATGCCTGTGGAAGTGGTGCTTACCTTTAAAGACGGAAGCCGGGAAACACATTATGTACCACTGAACCTGATGTATGGTGAAAAACCAAAGGAAGGCGAAGGCGACTGGATCGTTTATCCGGCACAGCGATGGACACACCGCGACATAGTGGTAACCTCAAATAAAAGTCTTAAAGAAGTTTCTTCCATTGAGATAGACCCGAGTATGCGGGTAGCCGATTTTGACAGGAGAAACAACAGGCTGGAGATTAATTGGTAGGGATTAGGATTTATGATTTTTGATTTGGGATTTATGATTTAGTGCTTATTGTTCCGGGTTTCGGGTTTTTATTTGTTATTGGTTATTTGGTGTTTGTTATTTTAAGTTTGTTGTGCTCGTTTTGTAATCCGGAACCTGTCTGCACAACCTGAAGGCAGGCAGGTTTGAATATCTGGAATTCCCTGATCCCTATACTACCTGAAGTACATACTTCTCCTTAAAATACTCTTCTTCAAAAATCTTTTCAATTTCCCAGATGCGGGGCCTTTTTCCGCTCTGGGAAATTTCTTCGGCAAGGTCGCCGCCTTTCAGGCAAATAAGGCCGGCAGGAATTATTTCATCTGAACCGGGGGTCATAAAATCCTTCTTCACCTCGCTGTTGTTGCGCATCAGCCGGTAGGTCCATTGCCAAAGGTCTTTTAGCGGTGCCACGGCCCGGCTTACCACGCAATCAAATTTTCGGTTGCGGATATCTTCTGCACGGCTATGTAAAATTTGAATGTTGTTAATACCTGCTCCATTTGCCACAGCTTCTATTACACTGAGTTTTTTTCGGATGCTGTCCACAGCGAGAAATTCCGTTTCAGGATACATGATGGCAAGAGGTACGGAGGGGAACCCGCCGCCTGCTCCGATATCCATTATCTGCATCCCGGGCTTGAATTCGAAAATGGCAGCAAGTGCAAGTGAATGCAGGACATGTTTCAGGTATAGGCTTTCAATATCCTTGCGGCTGATAACGTTGATCCTGCTGTTCCATTCGGTATAAAGCTGCCCGAGGGCTTCAAATTGCTGCTTTTGTTCATCTGTAAGCCCGGTGAAATATTTTTCGATGATGATACTGCTTACTTCCATGTAGTTGCAGGTTTTTTGGCCAATGCCACCGAGAAAATAAGGTAGTAAAACCACTGCCAGATATCGAGCAGCCAGAAAAAAGGTATCAGGTCGCGTTCATCAAATTTTTTCATGGTAAAACCTAAAACAAGGCCCTGAACCAAAAATCTGACAACATATACAATAAGTGCCGCCTGCCAGTGGTAGAAAATGATCGAAACAACTAATGCAGGAAAAAACAGAATATGGCTTATGGAATAGGCCGCCAGCAAAAACTGATGCAGTGGCTTATAGTATTTTGCCGTGGAATAGTGGCGCGCTTTTTGTTTCCACCATGCTCCAAATCCGGTTGGAGGCACACTAATGGTAAACGCATCCTTGTCAAGAACAATCGCAGTATTTTTTTTATGGGCGACTTTGTTTATAAATAAATCATCATCGCCGCCGGGAATATGATTCAGGCTGCTGAAGCCCTTCATCCGGTAAAAAAGATCTTTCCTGTAACTCAGGTTGCGGCCAACGCCCATATACGGAATGCCCGCAAGTGCATAACTCATATACTGCAGGGCGGTCAGGTAGGTTTCCCACCGGACAAGTTTATTCAGCAGCCCGGGTTTTTTTTCATAGGCACCGTATCCCAAAACCAATTCGGTCCCGTCATGATATGCATCCTGCATTTTTTGGATCCACCATTCGCTTGCAGGCCGGCAGTCGGCATCTGTCAACAGCATGACTTCGTACTTGCTTGATTTAATCCCGACACTCAAAGGCCATTTCTTTCCGGGAATGTGTTTCGCTTCCTGCGTAAGGGTAATGGGGTTAAGATGCTTAAATAGCCGCTGAAGTTCTTCCAGGAAATATTTGGTATCGTCAAAGGAGTTGTCGTTCACTACCACCACTTCATGAGTCGTGCTGTATTGTTGTGTAAGCACTGCCGGCAGGTTGTTTTCCAGATTATGTGCTTCATCACGGGTACAAATGACCACAGAAACCGGATGGGTTTGTGATTGAAATTTATCTTTTGTTTTATACAGGGCAACCCTCAGGAAAAAAAATAAATAATAAAATAATTGAATAACAGCGGTTGTAATCAACAGGATAAATGCCGATAGCGGGCCGTATGTGTTTATTAAGTGTAACCAATCCATTTTAAAAGTTGAAGGGCAATTTCAACATCATTTGCCAATGGGCAAAAATAAGGAACCAGGCCCGATTTGCTGATTTTGGCTGGCCCGGGGAACTTTTAGTGGATAACTTCATATTAACACTAAAATCTTCTGACCTTCTGAAACCTGGCGGTTCCTCGAATTTCCCTGAATGTAATTATGGGAAATAGTGTAAAAAGGATCAATCCTTTTCGGAGGAAAACTGAAAAAAGACCGGCACAGATTGCTGGTCATTTTCATTGTTTTAGTGATGTGTGCCGGGTTTCCGGGACGATGATCGGGTTTGCCAACTCTCTTTCAAAAATTTATCACCAGGCATTTTTGGGTAAAAT
>JALOMX010000237.1 GCA_025455245.1 Chitinophagaceae bacterium | reverse complement strand
CGGGTATCTGCAAAGGCATCGGCAGGTGTGCCGGGCACCGACAATAAAACCTCTTTCAGAAAATCGGCTATGGCTTGCGTATCGGTGGCCAATTGAGTGGTTTGGTTAATAACCCCAAACCTTTTTAAATGAATCCCCGGATCAAATCCTTCACTGTAACGACCTTTAAAAATTTCATAGAATTCATCCGGGTTTTTCTCACCGGTTATAAATCCTGCAAGCACTTGTGCTTCTTTCATATCGTTCACTACAACAGCAGCGCTATGCGCCGATGTGCGGCTGAAGGTGGCACGGGTTTCTTCATGCTGTGGTTTGCCATGAATAACAAGGCTGTAACCCTTATGGCCGAGCGATTCGCCGCGATTCCATACTTTTTCTACGAAAGGACAGGTTGTATTGTATTTATGCGGCTCAATACCAAGGGAAATAAGCTTTTCTTCCAGGGAAATTGTGGTTCCAAAAGCCGGAATGATGACCACATCTTCGGGGGTCAGGGTTTCAAAAGGAATCAGTTGTTTTCCGTACGTATCCTGCAAAAAGGTGATCCCTTTTTCCTGAAGGTCGCGGTTTACCTGCGGATTGTGGATCATTTCGCTTAAAAGAAAGACCCTTTTGCCGGGGTTTTCATCAATGCACCGATAGGCTATTTCAATGGCATTTTCCACACCATAGCAAAATCCGAAATGCCTTGCCAGCAAAATTTTTACCGGACCAAAATCCAGCACGGTTGGAGAAAGGTCTTTCTTCAATTTATCGGCTGCCTTTCTTTTTGCTTTTATAGCGCTGATCAGTGGAGAACGATATTCGAATGGAACGTTAAATGATTTCATTGTTTAGTACACTAAATGGTAAAATGCCTGTTTGATAATCAGTGCAATCAGAACACGCTAAAGTTTATCCTGCAAAATTACCGGTAAACTTTCCAACACTTCAACTTATCAATGTCTGAACCTGCAAACAGCTTTAAGGCAACGTCAAAAAATACTGGCCGGGCTCATAATCCTTGTCCAAGGCCTCCAAAATAACCTTTAAATGAGCCGGATTGTTCAGGAAATCGGCATTGCTCGCATCTACGAGCAGTGTTTTAATGGGGTGCTGACGAATATAGGCACTATATGTTTCCTGGATATTGTACAGGTAATCGTTGCTGATATTTTGCTCGTACGGACGGTTGCGTTTACGGATATTTTGCTGGAGTTTGGCTACCGGAGCATGCAGATAGATCAGGATATCGGGCTGAATGATCTGCTGATGCATAATATCAAACAGTTTTTGGTACAGGCGGTATTCTTCCTCAGCCAGGTTAACCCTTGCAAACAGCAAACACTTGGTAAAAAGATAATCCGAGATGGTAATGGTCTGAAAAAGATCGCGGGTATGGAGCATATCCTTTAATTGCTTGTAACGCTCGGCCATAAAGAATAATTCAAGCGGAAAAGCATATTGTTCGGGGTTTTCGTAAAACTTGGGGAGAAAGGGGTTGTCGGCAAATTCTTCCAAAACAAGCCTTGCGTCGAAATGCTTGGCCAGCAGGTGTGCGAGTGTGGTTTTTCCTGCGCCTATATTCCCTTCAATTGTAATAAAATGATGCTGCATACACTATTTCCCAACCGGAAAAGCAAAACAAATCATTCGGCTGCATTGTTGGCGATAAACTTTTTCACATCAAGCGGATCCTGGCATTGCTTAAGCAGTGTGGCAATGTTTTGCAGCAAAATGGGGTGAATAAGGCCGGGGGCGATTTCGGCTAAGGGGACCAATACAAAACGCCTAGTGTATAACCGGGGATGAGGGATAATGAGGCCTTCTTCATCTACGGTAAGGTCATTGTAAAAAAGAATATCGAGATCGATGGTCCGGGCTGCATACCTCTCTTCGCGGTGCCGGCCCATTTCATTTTCTATCTGTAGCAATACCTGTAAAAGTTTTTGCGGAGACAGGGGTGTTTCGATTTGCAGCACCTGGTTCAGGAAGTCGGGTTGCGAAACAGGGCCCCACGCGGCGGTTTCGTAAATAGAAGATTGCTTTACAATGGCGCCACACTCCTCCTCAATCAGTTCACGGGCCGTTTCAAGGTTATAAACCCTGTCGCCCAAATTACCACCGGTCAGCAAATATGCCGTATTCATCTATTAAATTTGATATTTGCGGCTCAAATATCAGTAGTTTCAATTGCAGGAGGAGGATATGGGTAGTTTTTTTAAAGTATTTTTTGCGTGTTTGCTTGCGTTGTTGGTAGCCGGTTTCCTGGTTTCAATGGTCATTATAGGCATGGTCAGCATGCTCGGATCTTCAGAAAAGCCTGTCGTGAAGCCTAAAACCGTACTTGTTCTTGACATTGAAGAGCGGATCAATGAACAGGGGATTAAGGATGAATTGGATCCGTTTTCTCTTACCCTGGAAACCTATCCGGGCCTTCAGGACCTTATTACTGCCATTGACCATGCAAAAAGCGATTCGATGGTTAAAGCCATTTACCTGAAAGGAAGGGGAAACAGTCTCGGTTATGCAGGCTCGCAGGAAATTGGTCAGGCTCTTGACCGATTTACGGAATCAGGAAAAAAAGTGATCGCATTTACCGATGTTCTGCCACAACGTTCTTATGAAATTTTTCACCATGCCTCGGAATTGTATGTTCAACCCGGAGGGGTAGTGGAGTGGGTTGGTCTTTTTGTGGAAGTATTGTTTGTGAAAAACCTGCTGGACCGGTTGTACATTAAACCTGAAATTTTTTATGCCGGTCAGTTTAAAAGCGCTACCGAGCCCTTCAGGATGACCAAAATGAGCGATGCTAACCGCTTGCAATACCGCGCCCTGCTGGAAGATATCTATCATAGTTTAATACAATCCATAAGCAAACGAAGGGGTTTGGACAGTGCAGCGCTTAATAAAATGGCCAATAACCTGGAAGTGCAAACCGCTGAACAAGCTTTGGAAAAAGGCTTAATAGACGGTCTGTTGTATGAGGATGATGTAAGGAAAAAATTAAGGGGCGTTGCAGGATTGAAGGAGGATGCGGAAATACCTTTTATGCAGCTTTCAGAATACTATGAAGCCACCAAAAAATATACATCCGGAAGCCGTATTGCTGTGGTATATGCCGACGGGAATATTGTTGATGGAAAAGGTGAAGATGTGGATATAGCTTCAGACAGTTACAGAAAATTACTTTCCTCACTAAGGACCGACGACAAGGTGAAGGCCGTCGTATTGAGGGTGAACTCTCCGGGAGGAAGCGCAATTGCAAGTGAAACAATATGGAGGGAAATCTCCCTGATTAAAGAAAAAAAACCTGTGGTGGTAAGCATGGGAGACTATGCCGCAAGCGGCGGATACTACATCAGTTGCAATGCCGACAGCATTTTTGCACAACCCAATACACTTACAGGTTCTATCGGGGTTTTTACCATAATGGTAGATGCGCAGAAAATGTTTAACGACAAACTTGGCATCAATTTCGATGGGGTAGGCACACATTCATATGCAGATTTTGGAAATATTGCCCGGCCAATGAGCAATCTTGAAAGGCTGGTTTCGCAACGCAACGTAGATAGTATTTACAGCATTTTCAAGGCACGTGTTGCCAGTGGAAGAAAACTGAATATGGCGAGGGTAGATTCCCTTGCGCAGGGAAGGGTATGGAGCGGTACCGATGCTTTGGAAAATGGATTGGTTGACCAACTCGGCGGCCTGAAGGATGCCATAGCCTGTGCAGCCCGTATGGCAAAACTGGATGAATACTCATTGCGTGAGTTTCCTCAGCGGAAGGGTTTTATGGAAAAGCTCATGGGGATGGCAGAGGATAAAGAAGTAAGGTCAATGCGGATCATCGAACAGGAACTTACTCCACAGCATGCGGGTTGGTTAAAGCAATACAGATCGCTTACTCAAATGGCCAATGTGCCACAGGCCCGCCTTCCATTTGTATTTCAATTACCATAAACCTGTTTCATGCGTATTTTAAAACTGGCAATCATAAGTGTAGTAGCTTTTAGTTTTATTATCTGGGGTTTCACCATGTTATTTCCATCCGTAATGGTATTAAGCAGGGTAAAAAATATTTACGGGAGCGGAGATACCCTTATGCACCGTTTTGCAACCAATTCCATCGGTTACCGGCAGTGGTTGCTGCCCGATTCCGGAGAGTTTGATATTCGTACCGCCGATATCCCTTTTTACACATCCAATCTTTACAATGCTGAACCGCAGCCCGGAGCAGATACCCTTTTTTTTGAAGTGCGTCAACCGGGTGTACGTTCGTTACAGGGCGGTATTGCCACCTATCAATTGCAGACCGATAGTGTCACCACTCAGCTGTTTTACGTTTTTTACACACCATGGTACAAGCCCTGGGACAAACTTAAACTGATGATGGCCGATAAGCAGATGGGGCCGCAGATGGACGCATCATT
>JALOMX010000236.1 GCA_025455245.1 Chitinophagaceae bacterium | reverse complement strand
GTCTGCAATTTGGCATAACAGATGGCCTTATCCGTATGAGTGTTGGTATAGAAAACATCGAAGATATTTTAAACGATCTGGAACAGGCATTAAACAACTAAAGGCAATGGAGATAATTATCAGGCGCGCATTGGAAAGTGATTGTCCAAGACTGTTGGAATTAATTAATGAACTCGCGTTGTATGAAAGGGCACCGGAGGAAGTAACCGTAACACTGGAACATTTCAAAGAAAGCGGATTTGGAAAAAGTCCGGTTTGGTGGGCATTTGTTGCCGAAGTGGATGGCGACGTCAAGGGTTTCGCGTTGTACTATATCCGGTATAGTACCTGGAAAGGACAACGAATGTATCTTGAAGATATTCTTGTCACTGAGAGTTGGCGGGGTAAAGGCCTTGGTAAATTACTGTTTGACAGGTTGATTGAGGAAGCAAAAGATAAAAAGTTCAATGGTATAGTTTGGCAGGTCCTTGAATGGAATGAACCTGCTATTCATTTTTACAAAAAGTATAAGGCTGACTTCGACCCGGAATGGGTTAACTGCAGCATACCGGTCAATTGATCAAAATCATTTCAAAAATGCGTTTCTTAGTTCTTCAACCTGCGCATCATTTATTGGAATCATTGTTCCTAAGGATGCCGCCATTATCAGCGATTTTGCACTGAATTCAGCTACTTCAAGGTAATCAAAAGTTTGCAGGAGTTTATCACCGGTTACAAGTACACAATCATTTCTGATCAATAACGCGGGACTGCTTTTGGATAACAGTTCCGCAATGGTTTCTTTTCCATAAAAATGTTCCCCGTATTCAATGGTTTGAACATCCTGAAGAAATATCCAGCTTTCGGGAATGGTCCTTACATTGAATGCAGCATCCGATGATGCAAAAGCCATCAGGTAGGGGGACTGCGTTAAGATGATTGAATTGATTTCAGGATGCCTTTCGTATATGAGCTGATGCATAAATGTGGAACGGCTTGGCCACTTACCTGCCTCCCGTTTTCCACCCTTTATTTGTACAATATCCTCCTTTTGCAAATCCCATCTCGGCACATCGGTTGGTGTAATCAAAAAATCGTCACCTTGCCACCGCATGGAAATGGTACCGTATGAACTTGTCATCAACCCCTGGCTGCATGCCCGCTGTACGATGTTGCAAATCTCCGTCCTTATTTCCCGCTCATCGCTGGGGTATTCGGCATTTTCCAATTCTTCGGGCATAGCAGGCAATTGGGTTTCGAAAGCTTCTATTTGTTTGGCAGACAAATAGTTTGGCTTACCAATCATATTGGCAAATAAAATTGTCCTTGCACAAAACTCAAGCGTTTCAAACCGTAAAAAACAATCAGCAAGATCGGTACCGCCAACCACTGTTCCATGATTCTCCATTATAACACCGTTAAACCCCTTTCCGAACTCGTGTGCTATGACATTTCCAAGGCTGTCACTTCCCGGAAGCCTGTATGCGGCATATCCGATTGGACCACATACATGCCTTGCCTGCGATATAATACTGGTATCGGGTATTTGTCTTACAATGCTAAACGAAACAAGTGCAGGAGGATGAGCGTGTATCACCGATTTTACATCCGGTCTTGATTGGTAAATAGCCCTGTGAAAAGGAAATTCCGATGATGGCTTATGGCTGCCTATGATTGTTCCATCCTTTTTTACACATACAATATCTTCGGGCCTTAATGAACCTTTATCTATCGCTGATGGTGTAACCCATATATCTCCGTTTTCATCTATAACCGAAATATTTCCTCCCGATGTGGTGGTTAAGCCCCTCCGGTACACCCTATCAATTACCAAAGATATCTGGTCACGCGGGTGCATCCAACTTGTATTTAATATGTCATTTTTCATAAACAATTCTTCTAATAAATATTTTGAATTGAACTGTATCCTGCAATAATCAGATCGTGTTCCTTAATCCTGGTCTTCTATTATACAATCTGACCGAAAATGTAAAAAGGAGCGCCATCCCTCCTTTAAATGGAATAGAAATTATTTACAGGTCATTTATACCGCGAATTTGATTATGCCCGTCCAAAAAACCATCATGAGCTGTCTTGAGTCAGGTATTCATTCAGGGAAACCAATAGCGCACTACAAAGAAAAAAATGGTGTAATGCTTTAAATTATAAATTGATATCTGTAAATTTATATCGGATTTACCTTCAATAAGAGTGCCCCATCAACGATCTTTTTTGCTTTTCATTCCCTGATTGATTTCAACTAATTGAATCGAACACTTTTTGTAATAAATCCAAAGGGAAGTTTTTTTTATTATTAATACCATCAACATGAAAAACCAAAATTTTTTGTTGTTCATTGTGCTTTTCACCGCAACCATAGGCAAATCCCAAAATGTGGGCATTGGAACAAACAACCCTCAATTTTCACTTGATGTTGTGGGAAGGATGCGCATTCAGGCGGGTACCGTTAATAACGAATTCACAAGTTCAGGTATCTGGCTGACAGATTACCGAAACAACTCAAATCTTGTGTTTGCGGGGATGGCCGATAGTGTTAATTATGGCTTATGGAGCAACAGGGCTGGAATAGGTTGGCAATTCTTCTTTGATGCACGGTATGGAAATCTGGGTCTTGGCAGAAAGCCTTCGTCCGGTTCTGGAAGAATGGCACTTGACCATGCCGATGGTGCAGCGATAAATTTCTACACCAACGGGGATTATAATGGTTACATCAGAGGGGTAGATGGATCCTTGAATATTGCGGGGGCATCTTCGAGTTCTATTTGCTTTCCTGTGCCATGTACCCCCCCACCGGCGGGCAATCTCAATTTCTGGCCGGTTTCCCCTTGCTTGAACCCTCCTTGCATTGATTTATTTAGCCCCGGCAGAACAGGATTTTATACAAACGATCCCAAATCGAGAATTCACATGGTAGCCGGTACCAATACCTCCGGTGTATTGATTGGCAGTATTAGCGAAGAACCCGCTGTTGGATATATGCTGGCCGTTGGCGGCAAAATTATCTGCGAGGAAGTCAGGGTGCAACTGAGTGAATCATGGCCTGATTATGTGTTTGAACCCGATTATCAAAGACCGACCCTAAACGACCTTGAACGCATGGTAAAAACGAAAAAACACCTTCCCGGTATTCCGTCTGCCGCAGTAATGGAAGCAGAAAAGGGCATTACCCTTGGCGAATTTCAAACCAAACTATTGCAAAAATTGGAGGAGTTATACCTGTATGTTTTTGACCTTAATAATGAAAACAAGGAACTCAAAAAGCAAATAGAGCATTTATCAGATCAAATAAAGAAAAATCAGTAGAAAGATTCTTCCCTGATGTTACAATGCACATCCTTAGTTTTTGAAAATTTCTCTTCAAAAATTTCAAAATGATGAAAACCGTTTTTAGAAACATCACGAAAATCTCATTAATAATAATATTAATATTCTGGATTATGCCTTCCCTGCAGGCACAAAACAGAAGTTACATTGAATTATTAAGGGAACTTCCCCCCGAATCAAAGTTTGACGATGTGAAACTTTCTGTTGATAAACACTTCAGCAGGTTTGCAACCGAGAAAGAAAAAAATAAGCATGGCCTGAAACAGTGGAAACGTTGGGAATGGTATGCCGAACGACACCTCGACCCCGATGGAAGGGTTAGTGAAATCACAAAAAATTCAGCGGTAGCAATGGAGGCTGCATTAAGTCTTGCCCAGGCACCCGGCGGCCCTGAAATTCAATCGGTAAATGGTTCGTGGTTTTCTGTTGGACCGGGTACAATTACCAATGGCGAAAACTTTCTTGGCAGGACGGAATGTATTGCGTTTCATCCCACAGATCCCAATACGCTTTATGTAGGCAGCGCTACGGGTGGCCTATGGCGCAGTACAAATCTTGGAAGTTCATGGACCTCACTGGCCGACAACCTTCCATCCTTGTCCATCTCCGGTCTTGTCGTACAACAAAACAATCCAAACATCATTTACGCTCTTACAGGCGATGGTGACGGCGGCCTGAATTGGGCCTATTATGTAAAAGAAAGAAGTTCCGGTGTTTTTAAAAGCACAGATGGAGGGAGCACATGGCAGGCTACAGGCCTCAACTGGAACCGCTCGGATGCAAACCGGTTTGGATACAAACTCATTCAAAGCCCATCCAATTCGAATCTTTTATTGGCAGCCACAAGCGATGGTGTTTGGCGTACAACCAACGGAGGAAACGATTGGGAAAGGGTGCTCACCGGAGAATACACTGATGTGGTTTTCCGTCCCGGAAACCCCAACAATGTGGCAGCCATTTCATTCGGTTCTTCTACTCTGAGAACTTCTGCCGATGGAGGTGAAACATGGACGAACAGAACCATTCCTTCAAGCGGTATTTCTACCACAAGAAGTATGCTTGCCGTTACCCCCGCCGCTTCAGGCAATGT
>JALOMX010000235.1 GCA_025455245.1 Chitinophagaceae bacterium | reverse complement strand
GCTTTGACCGCAGCCAACCTGAAGGCTTTTCATAAAGCCATCAATAAGGCCGATTACCGGAAATTGGTCGGGCCACTGCTTGCTTATCGAAGTAAAAATAACCTGAATGATTGGCTGTATTATCAGCTTGTGCGCAAAACGGCACAGCAGATTGCCCCCAAACAGGAAAACTATTACCGGTACACATTGTACAAGTGGTTTCTGATGGTGAAGTCAGGTTATGATGCCACGCTCAACATCTTCAATGATCAATTGCTGTTTTATGTGTACTCCAACGATGCCGTGTATGATATTCCATTGGTTGAAAAAAACGGTAAACAATATGTATGCCTCAATATCCATGATTACATCAGGGGTACAAGCAACGTTCAGCGATTCATAGAACCCGTTGACCTCAATGAGCCCCTCGCCGATAAGCCTTTTTCTTATAAAGTAACCCGACTCCCGGAATTTTCCTCTTCGGGTGTAACCGAAAAGGATGTGGTTTTTCCATACGGAAACCGCGATTATCATTTTAAACTCAAGGTGAATCCGCAAGTACAGCAGATCTTTACAAATTATCCCACAGTTGAATATGAAACCTATTTCAATATTCCTTTGAGTAAACAAACTTATGTAAGCCTTGTGCCCCTTCTGCGCGAAAACGTAAAAGGAATGAGTGTAAAAAAAGGTGTTGATTACCTGATGAAATTTACCCGCTATGGTTTTCTTTACGAAGATGATCAGGTACATTTTGGAAAAGAAAAGCGAATGGCTCCGGAAGAAACACTTCTTTCTTCTGCAAGCGATTGCGATGACAGGGCTGCTTTGTTTTTCTACCTCGTAAAGGAAATTTATGATTTGCCGATGGTTGCCCTTGTATATACCGATCACATTACAGTGGCCATTCAATTTAAAAAATCATTTGGTCAGACCATTACTTACAACGGTAACAAGTACACAGTTTGTGAACCTACCCCGCAAAAAACCGATCTCTCTCTTGGCAAACTATCTCCCGGATTAAGGCAGAAACCCTATCAGGTAGTGTATGCTTATGATCCTCTCCACTGATGAAATCATTATTTTAAATAATGTCTTCATTTTTCAAATAGCCTGTTTGACTATACCTTTACCCCGTGAAAAAGCCTATAGGTTTAGAACGCGGATTGGTTAAGCTTGAGGATTATTCCCCGGCATGGGCTGTTTCTTATCAGGCTGAAGAGCACCTTATCAGGGATTTATTTCCCGATGGGATTGTTGCCATTGCTCATGTTGGAAGCACTTCAATTCCCGGCATCAGGTCAAAGCCAATTATCGATATCATACTCGTTTTGCGTTCGGACTTTGATCTGGAAATGGCCGCAGATAAACTGGCTTCGGTCGGATTTTTAAGAGGTGACTTTATCCGGGATGAAGGTATTTTTCTGCTGAAAATGAATGGGACCCTCCATACCCATTATCTGCACATGGTATCAGCCCATCATGCATGGCAGAAATATATATTCTTCAGGGATTATATGATTGGTCATCCCGGAGAAGCAGTTGAATACGAAAGGCTTAAACTCGCACTCGGCAACCTTTATGAAAAAGACAGGCCTCTTTACACGGCTGCAAAAAAAGATTTCATTCAGGCTATCATGGCCAAGATGCCCGCTGACTATCCCTGTAGCCAAAGTGTTTAATGGACTCCTTCGAGCCACAACCGGCCAATTTCCATACTGTAAGAAGCCGGTGTTTTCAGTCCATCAGTTGCGGGACCCACATTCAATTCTATCTTTTCAACATCTTCCCAACGAAAATCCGATGTGCCTTTATCACCTGAAAACTGAAGGGGCATAAATCCAGGAAAGGGGCGTGGCAAAAGGGTGTAGCTGCTTTTTGTAAATGATGCGTGTTTGCAGGCAATGAATTGGGTGCCTTTATTAACCTCAACCGTGTCAGAAAAGGCATTGCCCTGTTTGGTAATCAGGGTTATTTTCATTTTGCAGGGGTTGCCATTGTTTTTGACCTCCATCTGCAATAATTGATCGCCGTTTTCAAAGTTGGCCAATCGTTCCTGTATTCTGTCTCCCACATATTGCTGTATTGCAAAATAACGATCGGCTTCCATGTCCCCGGTTTCTATCTTCAATATCAGTTTAGCAGGATCTTTCGAAGGTACGTATGATGTTTGTTGTCCCCGTCTGAAAGCAGGATGCAGCAAGGCGCGGTCCGTTGTAGGATCAAACAGGGTGATTTGCCCGTCAATTCCTGTCACCACTGTACTATAAGCTTCTCCCCGGTATGAATCCCATGCAAATGGATCTTCTGTAAAGCCACCGGGAAACTGATAATACGTTTCCTTATCCTTAACCACAATTCTGTATTGTAAAGGTCCCGGTTGCATCATTTCAGCGGGTAAGACTGCTTCGTAATTGAATGGTGAAATGGGAGTCATGGTTATGGGTCGGCTGCCGCCTCTTCCTCTTGCAAAGCCACCCCATGCATTGTTGGGTATCAATGTAACCATGCTGTTTTCCGGTGCTAATATCAGCGCATGGATCCGGTTAATACGGCCTGCCTGCAAAGCTGATGGCGGAGTATGTTTTATGTCTATAATGTTTTCGGGATTGTTTTCAGGTGCAACAAATTCATTCAATCCGGCAGTAAAAGGCAGCGATGCATTTACCGGCATTGTTTTTCCATTGGCGGTAAGCAGGTAAACACCCGGTTCAACGGTAAAAGTATTGCCCGGGGATGTGAATTCGGTGCTATTGCTTTTATGTAGATACTTTACCTTGAAATTATTTCCGAGGTCGGGGATGTTTGCCATAAATGCATGCTTATTCCAACGGATAGCTGTTACCTGCTTTTTAGGTGAAGCCCTTTCAAAGGGATCTTTTATGTGAATGGCATCCGGCATGATTTCAAGGCGCCAAACCCCCTCCGTTATCTTGTCGAGAAACCACGCCCCTGTGCCTTCATACTGTACGACAGGGTTGCTTCCTACTCCTGCCATCTGCTTCAATTGCTTCAGGTCAACAGGCTGTGTGGAGGTTGGTGCGGCATGAAAAAACTTATCCGTTGCATTCATTTCGCTGGTGGCCCTGTGATAGCTGATGGTAAAAGGGCCGAAAGCGGTATCCAACGAAGCGCTGCCTAAGTCAGTATTTCTGTCAACATACATAAATACCTCTTTTGCAATCATCAGGCTGATGGCCTTGGCAGGCGTGTATGCAAGGTTCAGGTAGTGGGTCTGGTATTCGGTATTCACATCGGCCATTCCAAGCGGGTCGTAGGCAAATTGCGTGGCCCAATTGAATCCGGCCTTACGGAAACTCTTTGCCATGGCAGGGTAGAGGTAAGGTTTCAATACATCGGCTGCATCAAACTCATACACCATTTTGCCTTTATTCCGATATTCAGGTATGGTATCAAATGGAATGGTATACCGGTTTACATGGGGAAGGAAATTGCTTTGTCTTTCATGATTGGCAACAAGCCCGGTGGGATACCATTGAAAAGTAACGCCATCAACATTTGCTTTTGCCACCGATGATGCATAGGTTGGGTTCTCGCTGATATTGTAGTACACCGGCTTAGTCCACCCGGTACTGCGCACGGCATTTACCATACGGTTTACATATTCAGTTACAGCTTCGGGTTTGGATCCTCCATGATTGGGTTCGTTGTTAATTTCCATGGCAATGATGTCGGGGTCTTCGCCATAGGTTAACCCTGTATAAGGATTTTTGTGGTTAAAAAACTGTTTCAAATAATTTTCCTGTGCCTGTATAGCCGTGTCGTTGGTAACGGAGCCCACCTTGCCGTACTTTCTTGCAAACCCGGGGGTGTTTTCATCCCTTTCAGGATAACCGTTTCCCCAAAAGGCAATGGGGGTTACAATGGTCTTTATGTTTCGCTTCTTCAGTTCGTTCAGCAAAAAGTCGAAGAGCCTGAGGTGTTCATTTTGCAAAAGGTTTCCTGCCGAATCCGATATCTCCACATCCCATACATGCACACGGAATGCATTGAGGCCAAGCCTTGCAAAATGGTAAACATCTTTTTTTATCTGTTCCTCAAGGTTAAGCCCGGCTTGCTTTTGTGCCCGGTAGGCATGCGCAAAAGGCGTAGTGTAATTTACGCCAAAAAATGTGGCTTCTTTATTGTCTTTGGTGTAACGCAGTACACCGGATTTATCTATATACACAAGGTTTGCGGTATTCTTTTGTGCAGTAGTAATCAAACAAACAGAGATAAGCAGTCCGGATAAAAATAATCTCATAACAAACAATTGAAAGAAAACGGTAAATCAAATAATATGCAGGTATACCCGTAATCAGATGATAAAAATAAAACTAACAATTTGTATCAGGATACATTGTATCCGCTGTTTATAAAAAGATCCTGAACCAATTGTTCAGCAAGTCTGCCTTTGAGCGCGTTGAGGTTAAATGGAGTGGGCATGAGG
>JALOMX010000234.1 GCA_025455245.1 Chitinophagaceae bacterium | reverse complement strand
TGAGAATAACATCAGGTTGGTTATTCAGGAATCTATACCATTTGTTGACGAACTGGATAAATCGAAATTGAAAGAGTCAATGAATTGATATGTAAGTTACAGGCGCCCGGATTGGAATATTGCAGGGATGGCCTGCTGAAGCTGACTGCACCTATTCTCTCTGATACTTTTTTAGTGGAATGAGAAGAAAGGTGCAGTTTTTATTAACCTGTTTTAGTTTGACATACATATTATCAAAAAACCTGTTTATCTAACAATTGTTTCTGAGGAATGCGTACCTTTAATAACATGTATTTTTCATGAAAAGTGTAGAGTCCAAATGGTATTTCCGGTTGCTATTTTTGATGGTAACAGTATCAGATTTCGCAGTAGTTCAAGCACAAGATCTTGATCCCCGTGCATATATCCGAACACCAATAAAAGCAACTACCCTTATTACAGGTTTTGTTTATTCATATGGTGGAGTAGTAGTTGATCCAACAATACCGGTAAATAATATTAAGGCGGATGTGGAGTCTGTTTCTTTAGGGGTGGCCCATTCATTCAAACTGGGCGGTATGACTGCACAGGCTTTGGTAGCCGTTCCATATGGCTGGGCACAGGTAAGCGGAGAAGTAAACGAACAGGCTCAATCCATCACAAGGTCCGGTTTGTCTGATACCCGTTTACGATTGTCAGTCCTGTTTAAAGGGGCGCCTCCACTCAGGATAGAAGAATTTGTTAAAGCACCCACCGGCAAAACCATTTTAGGTGCAAGTATTAACATTGTTGCCCCAACCGGTCAGTTTTTTTCGGATAAATTAATCAATCTGGGTACAAATCGCTGGGCATTCAGGCCTGAAGTGGCGCTTTCGCAACCTGTCGGCAAACGGTGGTTACTTGACGTTTATGGTGGTTTATGGCTTTTTACCAATAATAAGAGTTTTTACCCCGGCAATTCATTGAGAACACAGGAGCCTATGGGCACCCTCCAAACCCACTTCAGTTATAATTTCAAACCAACACTCTGGCTGGCCCTGACTACCACTTATTACATGGGTGGAACATCCACCATTAATGGCGATGTTAAAGATGACCGCCAATCCAATGTGAGGCTCGGATTAACCTGCGTTTTACCTACCGGTAAATTCAGTTCACTGAAATTAGCAACCAGTGGCGGGGCAATTGTCAGGGTTGGACAGGACTTTACCACCATATCGGTAGGGTGGCAACGTACATGGATTCAGTTTAAAAAGCCTGCTGTAAAAAAGTGAAGACCCTTCTTCCATATCATGCATATATCTGAAGAATGGATGACTTGATATAGGATAAGACTTACTGCATGTGAAATGATCTGCACTTTTTTATACATATAATTAATTTTTTAACCGTTGCATAAAAAATAATGCCTTTTATCATTGGTTTGAAGAGGATTATAACCAACATTGCTGAATCTTTTTAACCCGGTATATATGAAATGGAAACTTTGCTGGCTGCCATTGCTCATTGCTGCATTTACACAGCTATCAGCACAAGAATTTGTTCTTCATACAAATCAGTTTTTTTCGAAGGAAACGCCTGTAGAAGTAACACTCAATACCAATTTGAAAAGGTTAAATTCAAACAGGAGAAATACTCCCTATCAATCAGGTACCATTACCTGGCATAATCCTGACGGAACAGGTGATGTTACCGAAAAAATTGGCCTCAGACTGAGAGGTAATTTCAGAAGGGAAAATTGCGGCATCGCTTCATTGATGCTGGATTTTAAGGATCCGGAAAAGAAATCAAGTTTTCGCAAGCTTGGAAAAGTAAAATTAGTAGCACCCTGCAGCAGCGGATTTGAATATGAACAATATGTTTTAAAGGAGTACCTGATCTATAAAATGTATAACCTGATAACCGATGCCAGTTTCAGGGTGAGGCTATTGCATTTGAATGTACAGGATAGCGTAAAGGCAAAAAGACATTTTAAGCAATATGCTTTTTTGATAGAGCCCGTTAAGGAACTTGAAAAAAGGAAAAATTGGGTTGAAGAAGATAACCGGAAATTTAATACAGAACAGACAAACAGGTCGCATGCCACACTTGTTTTTATGTTTCAGTATATGGTGGCCAACACAGACTGGTCAGTTCCTTATTTCCACAACATTAAATTGTTCTTTCCAAAAGACTCAACAAAGGTCAGCCCCTACATTGTGGCATATGATTTTGATTTCAGCGGCCTCGTGAATGCCCCCTATGCAAGTCCGCCTGAAACCACTGATCTGAAATCTGTTACTGAAAGGTTTTATATGGGCTATGTCAGGACAATGGATGAACTCAGGGCAACTGCAGGGGTATTTATTTCAAAAGAAAAGGAAATACTAGATCTTGTAAAAAACTTTGATCTTCTGGGTGAAAGACAGAAGGCTGAAATGACGGAATACCTGAAAGAATTTTTTGAAATCATAAAGGATGATAATCAGCTGAAGGAAACATTTATTAATAATGCGCTGAATGCAAAATAAACCTGATAATGGGTATTAACTGCTGTCATCCATTATCTATTCATTTCACAGGTACTGGGTAAATCTCAGGAAGCAGATGTGTGAAATGTTTTGATAATCCGGCAGCCAAAAGTGTTAACCATCATTTATGTGCATAAACGTAGGGCCATAATTATTCAATCATCAGTTTTAGCCTTCGAAAAAAAATGATCATGTTACATAATGCCTTTATATGTTGCATTACTTCATTCGTATTTTCGATGACAGCAATGCCACAGGAAAATGAAACTGACAAATTCAAATCAAGGCATTCTGTGGGTATTGCTATAGGGCATGCCCATGTATTTGAAGGACGCGATGCGGAGGGTAATAAAGCAGTTTTGGGGCTGCCTATGTGGGCGTTCGACTTTCGAAGAAATGGATGATTGGATTGCATACCGATGTTATAGTTGAAACATTTACAGTGGAAAAGCACCTCGAAAGTGGTGTAGAAGGTGAAGTGGTGGAAAGATCGCGTCCCATTGCCTCCGTACTTATGGCGATGTATAAACCAACGCCACACCGGAATTTTGGATTAGGTTTTGTAGGCGAATTTGCCGAAGGCGAAAATTATGTACTGACAAGGGCTGCAATGGAGTATGGTATAGAATTGCCCTGTAACTGAGAAGTAATTGCTGCTATTTAGTACGATTTTCGCTGGGAGGCTTACGATACCTGGACCATCGGAGTAGGTTTTGACAAGACATTGAGTAACGTTTAGGAATAAGCAATATTGGAAATCCTGTTTCTAAAGAAAAAACAATTCAAAAGAATCAGGTATTGTTCATGGCTGATTTTTTTATTCCTTCCAGGGCAAGTGTAATTTTTTCTGCCAGTTCTTTATCGGACAAAAGTCGTGGCCAAATCACCAGAGCATGGTTAATTCCGTCAGGATATTTTTCCAGATATTCCGATAGAACTTTTTTGAGGGCATCAATTTTGTTCAAAAGAAATAAGGCGATCATTTCATAAATATGTTCATGCGTGCCGGCGGGCGTACCGGGTTTTCGTGAGAAGTACAGCGCTTTTTCGTAGTCACCATTTTTCAATGATCTGAAAATGGCCGGTAAACTCAGCCACCAATAGGGCAATGGATGCAGAGTGAGGGCGTGTTCCATCAGTTCTTCAGCCCTTTTATACTCTCCTGAAAAAGATAACAACAGGCACCCAAGAGCGGTTGCGAAGGCAGCGTTTGGATTGATTTCGATAGCAGTATCAATGGCTGTTATGGCCGCAGAATAGTCATGTGTTAATATGCTGATCCACCCCAAAGTAAGATGGGCATCCTGACTTTTTGGATTAATTGCAAATGCCCTTGCCAGGTAGGCCTGCGCTCTTGCCAGAGGGTTTTCAATCCCTGAATTAAAGTTAAAAACAATACTGAGTGCATAAAAGCGGGCCAGTACAGACCAGCATAAGTCACAATTCGGGTTCTCATGGTTTGCTTTTTCAAGGAATAAAAGTGCATCCCGGTAATCTTTTTCGGAAAGCCTTGCCTGTAAATGATAAGACCAAAAAACAGCTGATGCCTGTGCATCAGTTATTTTCGGAATGTTGCCGGCTTTTGTGGCAAACATATTATAATGAATTAGCCCTGAATATCCTGCAATGGAAGAGACAATTTTTGTTACAATGGACTCCAAAATAGAATCGAAAGCATCTGTTTGTCTTTCTTCGGAAAAATCATGGGACCATATAGGAGTGTTGCTTGCAGCGTCAAAAAGCTGAATGGATACCTCAACCTTTTGAACATTAATTTCAACATTACCCGAAAGATAATAAGTTACTTTTAATGAATCTGCCAGATTTTCAAGACTACCTCCTGCCTTAAAAAAAGCAGATACCGAATTGTATGATATGACCCTCATCTCCTGGAAGAGAGAGAGTTTTTCACTCAGATAGGATGTAAATCCTTCAATAGGAAAATCAATGGATTTGTCGTGAATAAAACCG
>JALOMX010000233.1 GCA_025455245.1 Chitinophagaceae bacterium | reverse complement strand
ATAAAGGGAAAGGGCCGGCTTCGGATGATTTTGCCGCAAGTTCCGAAAGGGCAAGGGAAAACGGATGGAGGGTAATTGTTATGGAAGCAGACCATAATCCGCAGTGGTCGGCAACAGAGGAACTTGTTTCTATCCTGATGAAGATTGGGAGGTAATTTAAAATATATCAGTATCAATACTATGAAAATCTGCCTACTCGGTTCCGGAAATACCGCCACGGTCCTTGGACATCTTAGCAAAAAAGCCGGGCATGAGGTATTGCAGGTATTTGGAAGAAACAAAGACACCACCCAAAACCTGGCAGATTCCCTCGGATGCAATGCTGCGTTTTCCTGGGAAGATGTAATGAAAGATGCCGACATTTATATCATTGCCCTTCCTGACACCGTTTTACCAACCGTTTACCAAAACCTGCAACTGAAAAAAGGCATTGCCGTCCATACCGCCGGATCGGTTTCAATAGACGTTTTAAAAGGGGTTTGCCAAAACTATGGCGTCCTCTATCCCCTTCAAAGCCTTAGGGCATCAGAAAAACAAAGCCCGGATATTCCTTTTTTGATTGACGGAAATACGGTTGAGGATAAAACCTTGCTGATGGACTTTGCCTCAGGGTTATCGCCAATGGTTTCCCTAGCCAACGATGAGCAACGATTGAATCTGCACTTGGCCGCAGTTTGGGTAAATAACTTCAGCAATCACTTGTTTACGCTGGCATGGGAATTCTGCAACCAAAACGGGGCAGATTTTAAAATGCTTTTACCCCTGATGGAGCATACCGTTGGGCGACTTCATTTTTCTTCACCTCCCTCCGTACAAACCGGTCCTGCCATCAGGGGAGATTTTGCAACCATCGAAAAACACCTCGGGGTCTTAGCCGGAAAGCCGGAAATGGCTGCTTTATACCGTCAACTTTCTGATGCCATTATTTCCTATTACGCCCGGGCGAAAAAAAATGGAGGCCCCGCATAAACGGAGCCCCCTGGCAAACAATCGAAGCCTGTGGATACGATGTCCACCATTACCCCGAAAGAACTTTCTCATATAGCGGCCGCAAAACAATGATTTCTGTTGAATTTTCCAAATAAATTTCAGGAATTTATTATACGCGGAATATTTTCAGGTTATTCAACCAAATAAGGCCCTATCAGGTTATTCATGCAAAGCAGATACAGAAAGTCGGCTATTTTTGCACCCCAATTGTAAAGTTGAATAATTAAGTATGTATACGATTCATTTTAAGTTTGAAGAAAAAGGGCTTGAACCAATTACACTATCCAATTTAGAAGCAGGCGACAGTATTCTTGAAATCGCCCTGAAAAACAATATCGAATTACATCATAACTGCGGCGGGGTTTGCGCCTGCAGTACCTGCCATGTTTATATTCAAAAAGGCGATGAGCACCTGCCTGAAATTACAGACCGTGAGGAAGATTTTATTGACCGCGCCGTAAACCCAAGGCTCAACAGCAGGCTTGGATGCCAGTGTGTACTCGAAGGCGATGGAGGGGAATTGGAAATCCTCGTTCCTGACCAAAGCCAGTTCCTCGGGGAATAACAGAGAAAAGTATTAAACTGTAAACGGGTTTGATAAGGAAAGGCCAAAGGCTTACATTGAAATATGAATTAATCAATCTAAAACATTAAATAATAATGAGTTACGAACCACCAATCCACTGGAACGATTACGAAGATATAGCCTTGAAACTGTATGAAAGATTCGGGGATTCATTTGATGAAGGGAAAATTTACAGGATACGCTTTACCGATCTGCTTGAATGGGTTCTTCAGATTCCGGGTTTTGAAGGAAAACGTGAAGAAAGCAATGAAGGACACCTTGAAATGATTCAGAGCAGCTGGGTCTATGAATGGCGCGACAATCAGAAGTAATCTTTATAAACTACTGAAAATCAGATACCCTTGCTGGATATTTTTTCACAGATAAACACTTTTGTCTTTGATATTGACGGCGTACTTACCGATGGTACTCTTTTGGTGATGCCCGGAGGTGAAATGGTACGCAGGATGAACATTAAAGACGGTTATGCCCTCCAACTCGCCGTAAAACAAGGTTACAAAGTGGGAATAATTTCCGGCGGAATAAGTGAACCCGTAAGGGAAAGACTTCACAAACTCGGGGTGAAGCACATTTACATGGGTGTTCAGGACAAGAAAAAAACACTCCTTGAATTTCTTGCTTTGGTAGAAAGTACGGCTTCCACCTCTCTCTTTATGGGCGATGACATGCCTGATGTGGAAGCTATGCTGGAATGTGCATTGCCTTGTTGTCCGTCGGATGCATGTGGCGAAGTGATCAAAATCAGTCGCTACATCTCACCTGTACAAGGTGGTTTTGGGGCAGCAAGGGATGTAATTGAAAAGGTATTGAAGCTTCACGGAAATTGGCATAGCGTTGAAGGAGCAACGAGCCGTTGAGGTTCTTTCAGGTGGTCTTAATAACTTTACATCTATAAAAACACCATTTTTCGGATACATTCGCTTTATGAAGGGTGTTTCGGATTTTTTAAGGGTAATCCGCTGGCAAAACCTTGTATTTATTGCAATTACACAGCTCCTCTTCCATTTTTTTGTGGTTGTTCCTTCTGCCACGGGAAGTGTATATAATTTTCCCCTGAGACTCACCACCCCCCTCCTGCTGCTCCTTTGTTTTTCAAGTATCTGTATTGCTGCAGCGGGATATATCATCAATGATTATTTCGATATTAATATTGATGAAGTAAACAAACCCGATAAAATGGTGGTGGGAAAAACCATGAGCAGGCGCTATGCTTTGCTGTGGCACCTTATTCTTTCGGGGGTAGGTCTGGCTATTGGAATTTTTGTGAGCATTAAGCTGGGCAATTGGCTGATAGCGATCGGCAATTTTGCCTGTGTCGGGCTTTTGTGGCACTATTCTACCTCTTTCAAACGACAGTTGCTGATTGGGAATGTAGTGATTTCAGCATTGACTGCCTGGGTCATCCTGGTATTGCTGGTTGCAGAACTGCCGGGTTGGTGGACCGGTGAACTGGTGAATGAGGCCGAAAAAGAAACCGTAGCAAGGCTTTCGAGAATTGGAGTTTTATATGCAGCTTTCGCCTTTATTATTTCCCTGATCCGCGAGGTAATAAAAGACCTTGAAGATATTGAAGGCGACCGTAAAGACGGCTGCACCACAATGCCCATAGTCTGGGGCATTCAGGCAAGCAAAGTATTTATCGGAGTATGGCTGGTTGTCTTGATCTCAACCCTTTTTATTACACAGGTGTATGTGATCCAATTTGGCTGGTGGTATTCTGCAGGTTATATTATTTTGCTTGTGGTATTTCCGCTGATTATGGTTTTCAAATCCCTTATTAAGGCATCTTCAACCAATCACTTTACGGCCCTGAGCCGTAAGGTAAAATGGGTAATGCTCCTCGGAATACTCTCTATGGTTTTTTTCATGATTTACACCCGCTGATTTTATGCAAACCATCATTCTTGCTTCTTCATCCCCGCGCCGTAGCCAACTGCTTGAATGGGCTGAAGTACCATTTGAAATCATTGTAAAACACAGTTCTGAAGAATACGACCCCAAAATGCCGGCCGAAGACGTGCCTGAATTCCTTGCCCGCGAAAAAGCCACCTTGGTCTGGAAAAGTCTTCATGGTAATGATTCTTTACACAAATCCTATGAATCCACATTGCCCGTATTGGCTGCGGATACAGAGGTTATCATGGATGGGGTTGTATTTGGCAAACCCCAAACCCGAAATGATGCCATTGATTTTTTAATGCGGCTTTCAGGTAAAACACATAAGGTGATAACAGGAGTTGCCATATACTATCAAAACCAACTTCAAAGTTTCTCTGATACCACATTGGTAACCTTTCACGAAATGGAAGAAAATGAACTTGAATATTATGTAGATAAATACGGTCCCTACGATAAGGCAGGAGGCTATGCCATTCAGGAATGGATCGGGGTTCATGCCATAAAAAGAATTGAAGGCGATTTTTACAATGTGATGGGCCTTCCGGTTAGCAGGGTGGTTCGTTTGCTGAAGAAACTCACCAAAACATAATACCTTAAGTAAGGCCTACATAATGCCGGGCTTGGAATTTTCTGAGCAACTGATTATCTTGCCTTGATGACCGAAAAACTCTTGCAATTCATCTGGCAATTTCAGTACCTGAATAAAACCGACTTACTGACTGTTGATGGAGAACCGGCAATGGTCATCCATCCCGGGCAACTGAATCAGCATCAGGGTCCTGACTTTTTTAATGGCCGTATCAGGATCGGGACAACCGAGTGGGCCGGTCATATTGAGCTGCACATTAAAAGCAGCGACTGGTACAAACACAAACATCAGATGGACCGTGAATACGGAAAAGTCATTCTCCATGTAGTTTGGATACACGATGCGGACATCGAAGATGAAAACGGGGTAAAAATTCCGGCAATCGAGCTGCAAAAC
>JALOMX010000232.1 GCA_025455245.1 Chitinophagaceae bacterium | reverse complement strand
ACCAATTTCTTATTCAAAGAAGATAATACCCAGGCGGGCATTACTTCATGGTTCTGGGACTTTGGAAAAATGGATACGATAACCGTTTTCAATAACAATGCCATTTCAAGGACCTACAGCAAGCCGGATACGTTACTGGTGAAACATGTAGTGAAAAATGCGGATGGTTGTAGCAGCGATACCGCATTGGCCCGTTTGGTTGTTTATGCCAAACCTGAAGCATCTTTTTCATTGCCTTCATTTGTATGTATGCCATCCGGAACGGTTTCGTTTACCAATACTTCCGTTGTAGCCGATGGCGCTGTACTAAAATACGATTGGCAGTTTGGTGACGGTACGCCAAACAGTGCCGATAAGGATCCGATACATGTTTATGCTCAATCGGGTAGTTATCCGGTTACCCTTACCGTTACCGGCAACAGCGGTTGTTCGTCGGTGGCAACAAAAACATTCAGCAATTTCATTGACAAACCGGTGGCGGCTTTTTCCATACCAACCGATCGTTTGTGTGAGGGTAACAGTATCACGGTTTCAAATCAAAGCAATGCGCCGGGCAGCACCGTTGCTTCATGGTACTGGAATTTTGGCAACGGAAGCATTTCAACACAAAGGCAACCCACAGTGACGTATGATACCAAAGGCAATTTTATCATTAAACTGTCAGTGGTTAATGCAGAAGGATGTGTATCGGATACGGCAACACAAACCATTCAGGTATTTGCTCAACCGGTTATAGACGCCGGGCCTTCTTTTGTGGTAAAAGAGGGAATGCAGGTAACTTTTTCTGCAACTTCCAACGACTCAACATTCACCTTCTTATGGAGTCCGGCTACAGGACTTGATAACCCGAATATCCTGCAACCAACACTTCAGGCAAGTTCGGATATGGTGTATACCCTTACAGCTACCGGTGAAAATAATTGTACCGCAAGTGATCAACTCACCGTTTCGGTGCAAAAGGGGATATTTATTCCCAATGCTTTTACCCCCAACGGCGACGGCTTGAATGATACATGGAATATAAAATATATAGATCTGTACCCGGAATCATCCATTGTGGTATATGACAGATATGGAGGGGTGGTATTTAAAGGCAATGGATTGTCGAGGCCATGGGATGGAAAGAAACAGGGAAAGGATCTTCCAGTAGGAGCTTATCCATATATAATTGATTTAAGAGATGGAACTCCCATTGAAAGGGGGGTACTGACAATTTTAAGATAAACAAACATTTTTAATAACCGACTAATAACAACAATCACTGCAAATGAAAAACTTAATTCTTAGTGGCCTATTGCTTCTCGTATTATTTCGGAGCAATGAATCGAATGCGCAGGTGGATCCCCATTTTTCGCAGTTTTACATGTTTCCAACTTACCTTAATCCTGCACTTACCGGTGCATTTGATGGTAATGTTCGATTAACCGGAATTTACCGTACCCAATGGGGTTCGGTTGGTACGCCTTTTAAAACCTATGGGTTAAGCGGAGATTTTACCACTAACAAGAGTATGAATTTCGGCGGAAGCGTGATGAACCAAACTGCCGGCGATGGCGGATTCAATTACACAACCGCAAATGCATCGGCTGCATTTACAGGACTTCGCTGGGGAACGGAAGGTACTCAGCACCTTGTAATCGGAGTGAATGCGGGTATCGTAAGCCGCAACTTTAACCCAAGCAAACTCACCTTTGGTGATCAGTGGAACCCAATTACGGGATATAATCCCGGTAATGCAACCACTGAGTCGTTTTCGCAAACAGCATCTACTGTGTTTGATGCCGGGGTAGGCGCTCTTTATTATGATGGCAAGGCCGGCAAAAAGGCAAACCTTTACCTTGGCGCTTCTGCCAACCACATTACACAGCCTGATGATCCGTTCAGTGCCGAAGGCGATGCCACACTACCTATGCGATTTTCATTTCACGGCGGGGTACGCATTGCCATTAATGAGCAGTTCAGCCTTACGCCCAATGCCCTTTATATGAAGCAGGCAGGTGCAGAGGAATCCATGATTGGTTTGTACGGTCAGTTTCGCCTGAGCAATGCTTCTGACCTCATGTTGGGTGTTAATTATCGTCACGAAGATGCGGTGGCTCCGTTTTTGGGTATTACCATAAATGGAATGGTTATCGGATTGAGTTATGATTCAAATACAAGCGATCTCGGAAGGTCAGTAAGCGGAACCAATGCATTTGAATTCTCGGTTTCATTTATCGGTAAGCGCAAAGTAAAAACGGATGTGGATGGCAACTTCGTTTGTCCGCGTCTTTAATCCGTAACCGTTGAAAATATTATGAACGCCCAATTGATTGATCAATAAATTAATTACATACAGAATGGCAACAATTATCAAAAAAACAATATGTATTGCGGGTGTATTAATGGCCCTGCATACCGGCTCGGTTGCCCAAACCGCTTACATGAAAGCCGCCGATGAATATTATACGAAGGGAGAATATTATGCAGCTGCTCAGTTGTATGAAAAAGTATTGAGTGGAGATGTGGTGAAAAAAACACAATACAATCCCTACACGAACAACAGGGTAAAGGCAGGTCCATCAGATGCGCAACAGAAGGCGCAGGCACAGATAAAACTGGCGGAAAGTTATTTTAAGTTGCATCAGTATGCCAAAGCCGAACCGCATTATAAGGCTGCATCTGATGCCGGTAATGCCCAGGCAGCTTACTACTATGCAAAGACGCTTCAATACAATGGCAAACAAGCCGAAGCTGAAGCGGCATTTAAAAAGTTTTTAGCCATGGAAGGCGCTGATGCGGCCATGAAGGCGGATGCCAATACGCAGCTTGCCAATGTAGCCTTTGCACAAAAGCAAATGGCGCGAAAGGACCTTTCAAGGTATGTAGTAAATAAAGCCCCCGTCAATTCGGAAGGCGCTACGTATGCCCCCGCCAATATGGGCGGACAACTTGTATTTACCTCTACGCGTCCTGATGCTGAATACAATAAAAGCAATCCCAACACCAATAAGCTGTATCGCAGCGCAGAAGGTGGCAATGCTGAGATGATTGGTCTTCCGGCCGATGCAGCGATGGAACAGGGTATTGCCAGTTTTTACGGCAATGCCATGTATTTTACCAAATGGCAATTGGTGGATGGCAAAAAGAAAGCAGGTATTTATAAAGTTGAAAAATCAGGCAGCGGCTGGGGCACACCTGTGGCATTAGGAACTTCCGTAAACGCAGCAGGTGCAAGCAGCAGCCAGCCTTTTGTTACCAATGATGGAAAGTGGTTGCTGTTCAGCAGTGATATGCAGGGTGGAATGGGGCAAAAAGATATTTGGGCAGTAGCGCTTGATGCTTCCGGCAATCCTACGGGAAATGCCATAAACCTGAAAAATGTAAATACCGCCGGAAACGATGAGGCTCCTTTTTACCATACAGCTTCCAAAATGTTGGTGTTCTCATCTGATGGCCTTACCGGCATGGGTGGATATGACCTGTTTACCTCAAAGGGTGATATCACCGGCACTTTGCAGGCACCTGTGAATATGGGCCATCCGGTTAACTCGGTCAAAGATGATATTTATTACATGAGCACCGATGCTAAATCGATCTGGACCAATGCGTACTTCAGCAGCGACCGCAGCAGCGAGTGTTGCCTTGACCTGTTCACTTTTAACAGGCTCAGGGTGAAAAAGAACATCTCGGGATCTGTAGTGGATTGTAAAAGCGGAAGCCCGGTACCGGGTGTAAACGTAGTGGCAAAGGATGCAAAAGGCAATCAGGTGTATTCCGGCAGAACGGATGCGGGCGGAAAGTTCTCTTTCCAGATGGATGAATTTGTTCCGGTAGAAACCTCACTGAATGCCGAGGGCTATGAAGCAGCTAATCTGCGCATGAATATTGCAGCCGATGATGAATTGGATGCCTTTAGTGCACCTGCGTTGTGTATAAACAAGGAAAAGCCAAAGCCGGTTGAAGTAAATAAGGCCGTTGTATTGCATAATGTCAACTACGAATTTGGCAAATCAACCCTCAGCAAGCAATCGTACCCTATGTTTGATTCGCTGATAACGTGGATGAATGAATTTCCTGGTATGAAAATTGAAATCAGTTCACATACTGACAATATCGGTTCGGATGCATTCAACCAAAAGCTTTCTGAAGCCCGTGCAGCAAGTTGTGTGGAGTACCTTGCAAGCAAAGGAATATCCCGAGACAGGATTGTGGCAAAAGGATATGGCGAAACCATGCCGATTGAACCTAACCAGATAAAAGGTAAGGATAATCCTGAAGGTCGGAAAAAGAACCGCCGTACAGAGTTTAAAGTCCTGAACTATTGATTTGTATTATAAGTTTTTCATATAAAAAATCCTGCCGGTTCGCGGCAGGATTTTTTATTGGGTTTCCCTTTGGATACTTATTTCTAAGATTCAGGTCTTCCATTTTTTTGAGCTTAACATTTAAAAAAGGTCCGCTGATAATCTTATAGGCTTCTACTGCCTGTCCTTCGTTGTAAAAGCATTTATACCAATCCTTCAATTCGTTGCTATACGATAGCCTTACCGATCCGTAATTGTCCATTTTCATTACATTGGGAAACCAATCCGTATCGGGGTTTTCAATTTTATTCAAGGCTGTAAAAGCATAAAAGTTTTTTAGGAATTGGAGGTAAGCAATGGTTCGCGCTTTTATTGCTTCCGGGGATTCGGCCCTGGATGGTTTGGCACGCCATTCCTGCATGGTATTGGTAAATGGGTTGGCTTCCGATTGAATTTTACCGGGCCTCATTCGCAGCAGGGTAAGGTTTCCTGTTTGGATATCACTTTCACTTCTTGCCATTACAAGGTTCAGGTATTTGGCAGAGTGATAGGTTATCCTAAAGGCAGCAGGGGCGAGTTCATCGGTGGCTGTAGTGGAATCCATATCCAATACCAGGACCACTGCTTCATCTGAAGCCATTTTTTGCCATTTTCCCGATGCATATCCCCTGAGTGCAGCAGCCATAAACTGTCCGTTTTTTTGCAAACGGATAAAACTGTAGGGACATAAAATTTCTTCATTTTGAGCATCCGTACATTTGTTGGCATACCATACAACCGATTCAAGCGGTATTGCTTTTTCAGGTTGTTTTCGCTCACATGAAAAAAAAGCCCCTGCCAGAAACAGGGGCAACATTTGTTTGATTTTCAACATATGTTAATGTGGTGTCGTTTATGATTTTACGGCTGCTATACCCGGAAGTTCTTTTCCTTCGAAATATTCGAGCATGGCGCCACCGCCGGTACTAACGTAGCTCACCTTGTCGTTGTATCCAAACTTGTTTACGGCAGCTACACTATCACCGCCGCCAACCAGGCTGAAAGCGCCTTTCGAAGTAGCATCGGCCACGGCATCGGCAATGGCTTTGGTACCCGCCTGAAAGCGTTCCATTTCAAAAACACCCATTGGGCCATTCCACAAAATGGTCTTCGACTTACCGATCACTTCGCTGAAGATTCCGCAAGCCTTGGGGCCAATATCCAATCCAAGCCATCCATCAGGAATGGCATCGCTCGGGCGTACCTCGGTATTGGCATCGGCCGCAAACTTGTCGGCTATCACACTGTCTTCGGGCAGGTGGATGCTAACGCCTTTTGCAGTGGCTTTTGTCAAAATATCAAGTGCAGTATCAATGCGGTCTTCTTCACAAAGGCTGCTGCCAATTTTTCCGCCGCGGGCTTTCATAAAGGTATAAGCCATGCCGCCACCAATGATAATATCTGTTGCACGTTCCAGAAGGTTTTCAATAATGAGAATTTTATCGCTCACTTTTGCGCCTCCTAATATGGCAGTAAATGGTTTTTCTGCTTCCTTCAATACTTTTTCGGCAGCAAGTACCTCACCTTCCATAACTGTGCCAAATACCCTGCGGTCTGCCGGGAAAAACTCTGCGATGACTGCCGTACTTGCGTGGGCGCGGTGTGCGGTGCCAAAGGCATCATTTACCCAAACAGTACCAAGCCTTGCAAGCTTTTTGGCAAACTCTTTATCGCCTTTTTCTTCTTCCTTGTAAAAGCGGAGATTTTCCAGCAGCAATACTTCACCCGGGCGAAGCATATTGGCGGTAGTACCTGCCTGTTCGCCAATGCAGTCGTCAGCAAAATACACTTTGGTTTCACCGCCAAGCAATTCATGCAGGTGGTTTACAAGGTGGCGAAGCGAATACTTATCCTCCGGTCCTTCTTTGGGGCGGCCAAGGTGGCTCATAAGAATAACACTTCCCCCGTCGCCCAATATTTTTTTGATGGTGGGCAGGGTTGCGCGCATACGCGTATCATCGGTTATGGCGAGGGTAGCTTTATCAAGCGGAACATTAAAGTCAACCCTGATAAGGGCGCGATGGCCGGAGAAATTGAAAGATGAAAAGTTGGTCATGGTGGATTTATTTTGAACAATGAATTAAAAAGTCCAATACGATAACTTATTAAGCAACCGGTATTGGACTTATTTTCTAGCGGAACAGAAATTATTTGCTAATCAGCCCGGCAAAGTACTTAACGGTACGAACCAGTTGGCTTACATAGCTCATTTCGTTGTCGTACCAGCTTACCACGCGAACCAATTGGCTGTCGCCTACAGTTTGTACACGGGTTTGTGTGGCGTCAAACAAAGAGCCATAAGAGCTTCCGATAATGTCAGTGCTTACAATTTCATCTTCGGTGTATCCAAAGCTTTCGTTGGCAGCGGCCTTCATGGCGGCGTTCAGTTCTTCTTTGGTTGTTTTCTTTCCAACGATAGCGGTCAATTCAGTAAGCGATCCTGTGATGGTAGGTACACGCTGTGCGCTGCCATCGAGTTTACCTTTCAGACCGGGAAGAACAAGACCAATTGCTTTTGCGGCACCTGTGCTGTTGGGCACAATATTTTGCGAAGCAGCACGTGCGCGCCTCAGATCGCCTTTGGCATGGGGGGCATCCTGCGTATTCTGGTCATTGGTATAGGCGTGTATGGTCGTCATTAAACCATTTACAATGCCAAACTGTGCATCGAGTACCTGTGCCATAGGGGCGAGGCAGTTGGTGGTACAGCTTGCGCAACTGATAATGGTTTCGCTGCCATCAAGAATATCGTGGTTCACATTGAAAACGATGGTTTTCAGGTCGCCGGTGGCGGGGGCAGAAATTACCACACGCTTGGCGCCTGCCGTCAGGTGTGCTTCAGCTTTGGTTTTATCTGTAAAAAATCCTGTGCATTCGAGTACTACGTCTACATCATGGCTTCCCCATGGAATTTCAGCGGGGTTTTTCAGGGCATACACTTTAATAGATTCGCCGTTTACAACAATATTGTCTTCTCCGGCAGTCACATCTTCGTTAAAACGGCCCTGTGCGCTGTCGTACTTAAGCAGGTGTGCAAGCACTTTGGGGCTTGTAAGGTCGTTGATGGCTACTACATCAATGCCTTCCATGTTGTAAATCTGGCGGTAAACCAGTCGTCCTATGCGGCCAAAGCCGTTAATTGCTACTTTTACCATAGTTGTTTGGTGTTAGTTTGAATGATTTTTTTGCGTGGCGAATTTACATTCTTATTCTGATGGAAAAACTGATTAATGTAATGTTATTGCAAAAAGTAATTGCGTAAGGGCATAAAGATTTTTTTGAAAAAAAATTTGTCAGGAATTACTACACCCCTATTTTTGCACTCCCAAAAACGGAATGGCCCGTTGGTCAATCGGTTAAGACGCCTCCCTTTCACGGAGGAATGAGGGGTTCGATTCCCCTACGGGCTACAAACAAAATGATTAAAGGCATGAATAACAATTAGTTATGAATGCCTTTTTTCATTTGCGGACGAATGAACGGACGGAAAAAGAAAATCAACCCCTGTTTTTCAGGTTCCGGGCTGCAATGCGGAAAAAAAGGTTAGCAATTTTCAGCCATCCCCGGTAACCCTTTTTACCCGGTTTTTTCCTTCCATTCTGTTTTACTATTTGCCCAAACTGATTATTTGGGTAAAAGGTCGGCAAAATCAATTTTTACTTTTTCGGCTAATCGGTCAAGGTTTGCCCGGTGTTCCCGTTCGGTAATTACTCCCAACTTCAATAGGCGGTCATTGTACCTAACCGCATCGCCCAAATCAGGTTCAGGGCCTTGCCATGTTTCCGGGGCTGGTTTGTTGGTTAGGATGCCAATATTTGCCAATAGTTTCCAAACCATCAGGACAAGGCAAAGGATCAAAACACAAAAAATAATCATTTTCTGAAAGGTAGGGGTTTAGGCTCAATAAAGGGGATAACGTCAAAAAGTA
>JALOMX010000013.1 GCA_025455245.1 Chitinophagaceae bacterium | reverse complement strand
GTAATGGAAGTTGCAACGGGTAAAGTACGGGCAATTGCAAATCTTGGACGTCAATCCGATGGGAGTTACTGGGAAGATTACAATTATGCACTTGCAGCAAGTGAACCGGGAAGTACATGGAAACTTACCACACTGATGGCCGCACTTGAAGATAAAAAAGTTACACTGAACAGTAAAGTGAATCTTGAAGGTGGTCGTTGGCCGGTTGCAGGTCAGGTGGTTTTTGACAGCGAACAACACGGAATGCATGAAGCAACCGTACAACAGGCTTTTGAAAAGAGTTCCAATGTAGGTATGGCAAAACTTGCAGTAGCTTATTATAGCGGGCAGACGGCAAGATATTTTGATTATTTGCATAAGTGGGGTATGGATACCCTTACAGGAATTGATCTGCCCGGTGAAACAAAACCGAGAATTTATAAACCCGGCAGCAGGATGTGGAGCAATACTACTCTCCCGTGGATGGGATTTGGATATAACCTTACCATTACGCCCATGCATACTGCCATGCTTTATAATGCTGTTGCCAATGGTGGTAAAATGATGAAGCCCTACATGGTGAATGCAGTGCTGAGAGAAGGTGAAGTAGTTGAGAAATATACCCCTGTGGTATTGAATGAAAAGATATGCAGCGATGAAACACTTGCACAGCTCAGAGCCTGCCTTGAAGGTGTTGTGCTAAGGGGAACTGCTCACAGGTTGCAAAGCGATGCTTACACTTTTGCGGGAAAAACGGGTACATCGCTTGTAGCGGATAAGGGAATTACCTATGCCGATAAAATGTATCAGTCATCTTTTGCAGGTTATTTCCCCGCTCATAAACCTGAGTACACAATCGTAGTGGTAATCAGGAATAAGAAGCATGCAGCTAAGTTCTATGGAGGATTGGTTGCAGGACCTGTTTTCAGGGAAGTTGCTGATCGTCTTTATGCCGGATACCTTAAGCAACCTGCAACCCTACTTGCATCTAAATCTGATTCTGTGACCTATCGGTATAAGGCCGCAAAATCAACAGTTGAAAAGGTAGCAACGGCCATGCATTTGCGCTATTATGATTCAGGTAAAGGAAGGGGCATTGTTGAATTTTCGAAAGACATGGGAAGAACTGCGGTTGTAAGGGGAAGCGATAGTGCAAAGGGGATGGTACCTGAGTTTACGGGAGTCGGATTGAAGGATGCACTTGAGTTATGTGAGCAGTACGGATGGCATGTAGTTGCAAAGGGGCGGGGTAAGGTAGCAACACAATCTGTACCTGCCGGAACAAGATTGGAAAAGGGTGGAAGGGTAGTATTAACATTAAATTGATTGAAATAGAATATGCAGAAATTGCATAACATATTGAAAGGAATTGCTCTGCAGTCGGTGTCCGGTGAAGCGGATATCGAAATAAAGGGAATTTCCATAGATTCCAGAAAAATTGAAGAGGGTTGGTTGTTTGTTGCCATTAAAGGAACACAAACTGATGGACACCGCTTTATTGATAAGGCAATAGAGCAGGGTGCTGCTGCCATCATATTTGAAGAAGGCGAAATTGAAAATCCCGGGAATGTAATTCTGATCAGGGTGAAGGATAGCGCTTCTGCTGCGGGAATTGCTGCACATAATTTTTACGATCAGCCATCTCATAAGTTTTTATTGGTAGGTGTAACCGGCACCAATGGTAAAACCACTATTGCGACGCTCTTATTTAAACTGTTCCGCAAATTGGGTTACTCCTGTGGTCTTGTGTCAACCGTACAGAATCAGATAAATGATGAAATAGTTCCCGCATCGCATACCACACCCGATGCCGTGAATCTGAATGCCTTGCTTGCCGGAATGGCAGATGCCGGCTGCAGTCATGTTTTTATGGAAAGCAGCAGTCATGCCATACACCAAAAGCGCATGGAAGGGCTGCGGTTTGCAGGTGGTATTTTCAGTAATATTACCCACGACCACCTTGATTATCATAAAACCTTTGATGAATATATCCGGGTGAAAAAGTCATTCTTTGACGACTTGCCTGATACGGCGTTTTCCCTGAGTAACCTTGATGATAAGCGGGGAACCATCATGCTTCAGAATACCAACGCACGCCGCCTTTACTACAGCCTTTTGACAATGGCTGATTTCAAAGGTAAAATACTTGAAAACGGACTTACCGGACTTGTAATGGATGTAAACGGGCAGGAAGTTCATTTCAGGCTCATTGGTGCTTTTAACGCTTACAACCTGCTTGCAGTTTATGGCGCTGCTATAGCTCTTGATGAGGACAAAGAGGAAGTTCTATCTGCACTAAGCAGTATTACCGGGGCCGAGGGAAGGTTTGATGTAAGCCAGAGTCCAGGGGAGGGCATAATTGGTATTGTTGATTATGCGCATACGCCCGATGCCCTGTTGAATGTACTCACCACTATAAAGCAATTAAGAAAAGGAGACGAGTCAGTTATAACGGTGGTAGGCTGCGGTGGGGACCGGGATAAAACCAAGCGTCCTTTAATGGCTGAGGCCGCCTGTGAATACAGCCACAAATGCATTTTCACAAGCGACAATCCGCGTACTGAGGATCCGGAAGCCATCCTGAATGATATGGTTAATGGATTGAAAAGTGAGTATAAACGAAGAAGCCTTGTAATACGTGACAGGCGGGAAGCGATAAAGACGGCTGTTATGCTTGCAAGGCCCGGTGATATTGTACTTATTGCCGGAAAGGGCCATGAGAAGTATCAGGAGATTAATGGTGTCAAGCATCATTTCGATGATAAAGAAGAATTGAACGAATGTTTTAAAGAAAGATAACCGATGGAGTTTCAAAAATATTAATATGTTATTTTATCTGTTTAATTGGCTTCAGAATGAATTTGACCTTTCGGGGGCGGGGATGTTCCGCTTTATTACCTTCAGGGTGGCCATGGCGGTTATTCTTTCGTTAGTGCTTAGTACATTGTATGGAAGAAGAATCATCAATCGCTTGCAGAAACTACAGATAGGTGAATCGGTACGCGAACTTGGTCTTCCCGGAGAAGTGGATAAAGCCAATACCCCTACCATGGGAGGTTTTATCATTCTGCTTGCCATTGTGCTTCCTACACTATTGTTTGCAAGGATTGAAAACCTGTATATCATCCTCATGCTGCTTGTTACCGTATGGTGCGGAATGATAGGATTTATTGATGATTATCTGAAGCTGAGGGCAAAAAGAATAGCCAAAGAAAAGGGAACAGCCTACAAAAAAGCAGATGCAGACGGCCTGGCAGGTAAGTTTAAAGTTGCAGGACAGATTGGTCTTGGACTTATTGTAGGGGCGACCCTTTATTTCAGTGAAAAAGTTGTCATAGAACGTGAAGTGGTAGGCCCGAAGGTTGAACTTGGGCAAAAGGAAGTTCTGGTTGGCGAATCGACTAAAATAATTGATGGAAAAGAAGTAAGATATGTTAAGGTAAGAACCCCCATCACGACCATTCCGTTTGTAAAGAATCACGAGTTCAACTATGCAAGATTATTGCCGGATAGCCTTTCGGATTTTACATACATTGTTTACATAGTCGTTGTAATATTTATCATTACGGCAGTAAGCAACGGAGCAAATATTACGGATGGGCTTGATGGGTTAGCAACAGGAGTCAGTGCTATTATAGGGGCATGTCTTGGTTTGTTTGCATATACAAGCGGAAATATAAAGTTTGCTGAGTATCTGAATATCATGTACATACCTAACCTGGGCGAGTTATCCATTTTTATTGGGGCATTTATCGGGGCCTGTGTAGGGTTCTTATGGTACAATGCTTTTCCTGCCCAGGTTTTTATGGGCGACACCGGTAGTCTTGCATTGGGAGGTATCATAGCCTCTCTTGCCATCATCGTACGTAAAGAATTGCTCATTCCCATTTTTTGCCTGGTTTTTCTGGTTGAAAACCTAAGCGTGATGATTCAGGTAAGCTATTTCAAATATACCAGGAAGAAGTTCGGAGAAGGAAGAAGGGTGTTCCTCATGAGTCCTTTACATCATCATTATCAGAAGCTTGGATATCATGAAAGTAAAATAGCCGTGAGGTTTTGGATCATTACAATCATTTGTGCGATAGCAGCAGTAGCAACATTAAAAATGCGTTGAAAACATATAAATAGTTGGCAAAGAAAATTACCATATTAGGCGGTGGAGAAAGTGGTGTAGGCGCTGCAGTTCTTGCAAAAGAAAAGGGATACAAAGTTTTTGTATCCGACAGTAAAGCTATTCCCGCAGCATTTAAGACCGAAATGGATAACCTTTCTATTCCCTTTGAAGAAAATGGTCATTCCTTAGATAGGATATTGGATTCAAAGGAGGTAATAAAAAGTCCGGGTATTCCGGATAAAGCGCCTGTAGTGCAAGCCATCAGGCAGCAAGGTATACCCGTTATCGGCGAAATGGAGTTTGCTTTCAGGTATATGGGCAAGAGTAAACTTGTGGCAGTAACAGGAAGCAATGGAAAGAGTACGGCGACTTCCCTGATCTATCACATTTGTCATACTGCCGGATTAGACTGTGCATTGGTAGGAAATATCGGTTTCTCTTTTGCAAGACAGGTAGCTGTGGACCCCAAAGCCTATTACATCGCTGAAATCAGCAGTTTTCAGCTCGATGATTGCAAGGATTTCAGACCGCATATCGCCATTCTGCTGAACATTACCGAAGACCATCTTGATAGATACAACTACATTTTCGATAATTACATAGCAAGCAAGTTCAGTATAACAAAGAACCAGACTGCAGATGATTATTTTATTTATTGTGACGATGATCCTGTAACTGTTTTAAATCTAGATAAATACCCATTTTTTTCTAAACCGATATCATTCTCTATGAAAAAGACCGAACGCCAGGGAGCCTACATCAAGGACGAGGAAATGCTGCTGAAAGTAAAGCAGGAAGAAGTAAGGATGAACATTAACGATTTTGCGCTTAAAGGGAAACACAACCAGTACAACACTATGGCAGCAGGTATTGCAGCGAGTCTGCTTGAGATCAGGAGTTCCAAAATAAGGGAAGCCATTACCTCATTTCAGGGTCTTGAACATAGAATGGAGTTTGTGGCAACCATTAAAGGCGTCGAGTACATTAATGACAGTAAAGCTACCAACATAAACAGTACATGGTATGCTTTGGAAGAAATGAACAAACCTGTGGTACTCATCCTCGGAGGGGTTGATAAGGGTAATGACTATAGCCTTATTGAAGAACTGGTACAGGAGAAAGTAAAAGCCATTATTTGTTTGGGGGCAGATAATACAAAGCTTCATGAAGCCTTCGATAAAACCGGAAAGAGTATAGTTGACGCGGGTTCAATGGAGGAAGCAGTCAAGGCAGCATACCGTCTTTCAGAGAAAGGAGATGTTGTACTGTTGTCTCCTGCCTGTGCAAGCTTTGACCTTTTTCTCAATTATGAGGATCGTGGAAAACAATTTAAAAGTGCGGTAATAGAACTATAACTTGAACGCCTGGGAAAAAATATCGGAAGAACTGCATCTTGATGGCAGCGAAGAAGCAAGGGTAGCCCTGCTGCAGGCCAATACGCGTGGCGACAGGGTTATCTGGAGTATTGTTGTATTTCTCGTTGTCCTTGGTATGCTAGCGGTTTACAGCAGTACCGGAACACTTGCCTACACAGCATTTGAAGGTAAAACTTCCTATTTTCTTTTTAAACAGATCAGTTTTATTGTAGTAGGTGTAGCAATCATATATTTTACACACCTTGCTGATTATCGGATCTTCAGCAGGATCGCTTTGTGGCTGTACCTTGTGTCTATTCCGCTTCTGTTGTATACTTTGTTATTCGGTGCAAGCCTTAATGAGGCAAGCCGTTGGATAAAAGTACCTGTAATCAATCTCACCTTTCAAACTTCGGATTTTGCCAGGCTGGCTTTATTCATGTATATAGCAAGACAGCTGAGCAGGAAGCAAAAAGTGATTCATGATTTTAAAAAGGGTTTTCTTCCCCTGATCATTCCCATTGCACTTACCTGCCTGCTGATAGCTCCTGCCAATTTATCGACAGCCTTGCTTACCGGGGCTACAGGTATGCTCCTGCTTTTTCTTGGACGTGTTTCAATGAAGCACCTTTTGATTACCCTTGGGATTATGTCGTTGCCTGTTGTAATTCTTGTTGTAATGGCGATATCTTCTCAGAAAACAGCAGAAAATACAGATAATGGAAAAAATGTAATTTCTTCGGTAAGTAAAGCCGGCCGCGTTGGTACCTGGATCAGCAGGATACAGGACTTTATGTATGCCAAGGGTGAAGATGCACCTTATCAGCTTGTTCAGGCAAAGATTGCCGTAGCAAAAGGCGGTTGGTTTGGATTGGGTCCCGGTAACAGCGAGCAGCGAAACTATCTTCCGCATAGCTACAGCGATTTTATTTTCAGCATCATCATAGAAGAATATGGGGTATTTGGAGGATTTATTATCATGATGCTGTATATGGTATTCCTTTACAGATGTATTATTATTATCCGCAAATCACCAAAGGCATTTGGCGCTTTTCTTTCCCTGGCTTTAAGTATGACGCTTGTTATTCAGGCACTGATTAATATGGCCGTTAATATCGGATTGTTTCCTGTAACGGGGGTCACCTTGCCGCTGATAAGCATGGGTGGGACCTCGTTCCTGTTTACCTGTTTTTCGATTGGTATTATTCTGAGCATAAGCCGTTATATCCAGCAGATTGATGGAACAGAGCAGCCAACAGTTACTGTTGTACCTGAGGTTAATGAATCAGGAAAAGAGGAGGTAGCCAATGGGTAAGCGGATTATTATAGCAGGTGGTGGAACCGGCGGTCATATTTTCCCGGCCATAGCCATTGCAAATGCCTTGCATAAAATAGATAATTCAGTTGTGATACATTTTGTAGGTGCCCGGGGAAAAATGGAGATGGAAAAAGTTCCTCAGGCAGGTTACACTATTTCCGGCATTGATATAGCAGGTTTTGATCGTGGTCAATGGTGGAGGAATGTATCACTTCCCTTTAAGCTGATAAAAAGTTTTTGGCAGGTCAGGTCTTTGTTCAGGTCTTTCAAGCCGGATGCAGCTTTTGGTGTTGGCGGATATTCCAGTTTCCCTGTTTTACGTTTTGCACAGAGCAAGGGTATTCCAACCTATTTGCATGAAGCAAATGCATTTGGTGGAAAAAGCAATATACTGCTGGGAAAAAGGGCAAGAATCATATTTGCCGGTACACGGGGAATGGAAAGGTTTTTCCCTGCCGAAAAGATCCTTTTCACCGGAAATCCTGTAAGGCAGGATGTGGTGGAGGTAAAGCGCTCCCGTGAGGAGGCATTAAAGTTTTTCGGATTGTACCCGGATAGGCTTACACTTCTGGTAATAGGAGGAAGCCTTGGAGCGCGAACCATTAATCTGGCTGTTCGTCAAGGGGTTCAACGTTGGGTCTCCGAGGGTTATCAGTTGATATGGCAAACAGGTAAGCTCTTTACAGCCGATTCCGTAAAGGTTACTACCGGTATGGATGGGGTTTATGTCAACGATTTTATTCAGGATATGAATGCTGCCTACACTGCGGCAGATCTTGTTATCAGCAGGGCAGGGGCTATGAGCGTAACGGAGCTTTGCCTGATGGGCAAGGCTGTAATTTTTGTTCCTTTTCCTTTTGCAGCAGAAGATCATCAGACTGCAAATGCTATGGAACTTGTAAGGAACAATGCGGCAAGAATGGTGAAAGACAATGAAGCCGCAGGGCAACTGATGGATATGGCACTTGAGCTGGCAAAGAATGAATCACTGCGAAAGGAGATGTCTGAAAATATTAAACCGATGGCAAAAGCCGATGCAGATATGGTTATTGCCTCCTCTATATTAAATGACCTTGAGAAGAGATGATCAAACTGAATGACATATCAAGAATCTATTTTATAGGTATTGGCGGCATTGGAATGAGCGCTCTGGCGAGGTATTTTAATTACCGGAAGGTGGTTGTGTCAGGATATGACCGCACGGAAACACCCCTTACAAAAGCATTGGAAGCAGAGGGAATAAAAATCCACTATACCGATGATATTGACCTTGCAGATAAGGAGGCACAACTCATTGTTTATACACCGGCAATCCCTTCTTCACATACTGAGCTGACCTGGTTCAGGGACAACGGTTTTTCAGTAGTTAAACGCAGTGATGTACTCGGTATCATTACTGAGGGAAGTTTTAATATCTGCATTGCAGGTACACATGGCAAAACAAGTATAAGCACCATGGTTGCTCATTTGCTCAGGCATACACAATATGGCTGCAATGCTTTCCTTGGTGGTATTTCTGCCAATTACGGAACCAATTTCTGGGCTTCCGAAAAGAATATTTGTGTAATCGAAGCTGACGAGTACGACCGAAGCTTTCTTAAACTGAATCCGGATATTTCGGTGATAACATCAATGGATCCGGATCACCTTGATATTTATCAGACAGCAGAAGCAATGGAGGAAGCCTTTGTTGCATTTGCCGCGAAAACAAAAAGTACGGGATGCCTGATCAGAAAACATGGTCTGAACAGATTGAACGAGTCAATGGTGAGGAAGCAACTGACGTACCAATTGTCAGATATGAATACCGGTAAGGACTCCTCTGCAGATTCTCCTGATGTATTTGTCATTAATCTGGAAAACAGTGGTTACGGATACCGGTTTGACGTATCGGTAGCCGGGGATCTGATTCAGGGATTCGAAATGAACGTAGGAGGTTTGCACAATGTTGAGAATATGACAGTAGCCATTACCATTGCCCGTATGCTCAATATTGATAAGCAGGCAATATTAAAGGCGGTAAATGCTTACAAGGGTGTGAAGAGGAGGTTTGAAATCATTTTGTCGGATCCTGCAAAAACCATTTTCATTGACGATTATGCCCATCATCCCGGTGAGATAGAAGCATTGCTTAAAAGCGTGCGGGGCTTATTTCCCGGTAAAAGGATTACGGTACTGTTTCAGCCGCATTTATTTACACGGACCCGTGATTTTGCAGATGGCTTTGCCGAAAGTTTATCAATTGCAGACGATGTTTTGCTGTTGCCGGTTTATCCTGCAAGGGAATTACCTATTGAGGGCGTTTCTAATGAGCTGATAGGTAAAAAAATGCAAAGGGTTACTTTACTTGAAAAGCAGGATGTGGTCAACTGGATTGGTACTCATGATACAGATGTTTTTGTAACAGCAGGTGCCGGTGATATAGATGCGATGGTTTTGACAATTAAAAATGCATTGGAATCCAAAAAATGAATAAGCGCTTACATATCATACTTGGTCGAACACTGATTACCTTATTGGTAACGGCAGGCGGCTTGATGTTGTTAAGCGCTGTGAAGACAAAGGATGCCAAGCCCTGTGAGAAGGTTGAGATTTCCTACAGGAACGGTCAAACATCAGGGTTTCTGCCCGAGAAGGATATTCTTGGATTAATTTCAGGAACCATCGAAGAGCAGCCGGTTGGAGCAGCACTTGAAAAATTTGATTTGAAAAAAATTGAGTTTGACCTGGAAAAGAATCCGTGGGTGTATGATGCACAATTGTATTTTGATAACAGGCAAACCCTGCATGTATTGATTGATGAAGCGGTACCGGTTGCAAGGATTATGGATGTAAAGGGAAATCAGTTTTACCTCGACAGGCGCGCAAACGAGTTGCCGTTAAGCACGTCCTATCGTTCTGATCTTCCTGTGTTTACCGGAATACCCTCAAAGAGAAACCATGAGGAAGCCCTGAAAAAATTACAAAGGATAGTTGAATTGGGTGAGGCTATTTCCAGGGACAGTTTTTGGCTTGCACAAGCTGCTCAAATTGATCTACAGCCTAACGGAACAATGGAACTTGTACCTGCTTTTGGTAATCATATTGTAGACATAGGATATGCTTCACAGCCGAAAATAATGCTTGAGCGCCTTAAGCAGTTTTATGTAGCAATGGCTGAAGCAGGGAAACTTGATGCTTACACAAGGGTTATTGCCCGTTTCGACAAACAGATCATTGGGCAGCGAAGCAATGTAAACGAGCCGGAGAAAACGGAAAGAAAAATGGCAATGGAGACCTATCAGAAAATTGTTGAGCAAAATAAACAGGTCGTCAATGCGAACTCCGTTACCACTGAAAATACTGCAGGAAGAATAATGGCAGAATCAAGTGTAGAAAAGGAAAAGGTTATGCCCAGGAAAAAGGAAATTGTAAACGAACCCAGGCCGGTGGAAAATATCGAATCCCAAAAGACACAGGATAAGTCATCAGATAAGCCTCCTGAAAATTCTCCTGAACAAACACCTCAAAAAAAACCTAAAGCAATTATGCCAAAACTTGAAAAAAACTAAAGCACAATTATATGACAACAAACTTCCCAAACAATTTGCCTGATTTCCTTTCGCACGGGCAGGCAACCGAAAAAAGCAGCAGGAGAAATCCTGTGGTGGTTGGCCTTGACATTGGTACAACCAAAATTGCAGCTATTGCCGGTCGTAAGAATGAATTCGGAAAACTTGAAATTCTTGGATTTGGCAAAGCTGGCAGCAATAATTCTGTTCAGCATGGACAGGTGCTGAATATTGAGAATGCCGTTAAGGCAATTAATGAAGCCATGGCCAATTGCCGGCAGAGCAATCCAAAACTCAGAATTGATGAAGTATATGTGGGCATTGCCGGCCATCACATAAAAAGCCTTCAAACCCGGGGCGACCTTGTTCGCCAAAGCCTTGATGATGAAATCAGTCAGCAGGAAGTTGACCGCCTGATAGAAGATCAGCGGAAAACCTATATTCCTGCAGGCGATCAGATCATTGATGTAATTCCACAGGAATTTACAGTTGATAACTACCAGAATATTAAAAGTCCGATTGGGTATAGTGGCGTAAAAGTGGGGGCCAACTTTCATATTATTACCGGCGACCGCCATGCCATCCGTAACATTCAAAAGGCTGTAAATAAAAGCCATCTTGAAATTAAAGACATAGTGCTGCAACCCCTGGCAAGTGCTGATGCTGTTATGTGCGAGCATGATCTTGAGGCAGGTGTGGCCATACTTGATATCGGTGGCGGTACAAGCGATCTTGCTGTTTTTCAGGAAGGTATTTTAAGGCACACCGCAGTGATTCCTTTCGGTGGGGAAAATATTACAAATGATATTAAAACCGGCTTGAGTGTTCTTAAAAGTCAGGCTGAAGCCATGAAGGTTCAGTTTGGAAGCGCCCTTGCACAGGAAACCAAGAGCAATGCCATTATTACCATTCCGGGTATAGGCGGAATGGCTCCCAAACAGGTGAGCGTAAAAACACTTGCCCAGATTATTCAGGCACGGATGAGTGAGATCCTCGATTTTGTAACCTACCATCTCAAACAGGTTGGAATGGATCATCGCGCTTTAAACGGAGGTATTATCCTCACCGGTGGAGGTTCTCAATTAAAACACCTTATTCAGTTGACGGAATATCAAACAGGCTTAAATGCCCGTATCGGTTTCCCGAATAAGCACCTTGCAAGCGGACATATTGCAGAGCTTACAAAGCCTATGTATTCTACTTGTATTGGTTTGATCTTAAAAGGTTATAACGACTATGAACGCAACCTCAAGCAGTTTACCACTACCAATAGTGAGGTTGAAATGCCTGAAACTTTCAAGGCACCTGCTGCTTCAATTCCTGAGAATCCGGTAATGCCTGAGGATGAACCTGTTGTTAAAGCAAAGCAACGTTTCAGTATTTGGGAGAAGGTGCAAAAGTCGCTTATCGATCTTTTTAAAGAAGAAGAAGACAACGAATTAAAATAACCGCCTCATCATATAAAAAGAAAATCTATTACTTACTAACCGAAAAAACTTTTGTTATGATCCACTTTGATATGCCTCCACAAAAATCAAATATTATTAAGGTAATGGGCTTTGGTGGTGGCGGAGGTAATGCCGTTAACCACATGTATATTCAAACCATTCAAAACGTTGACTTTATTGTTTGCAATACTGATGCACAGGCATTGGCAAACAGTCCTGTTCCAAATAAGGTTCAACTCGGACCACATCTTACATCCGGTCTTGGTGCAGGTGCCAATCCCAACATTGGCAAGCAGGCTACAGAAGAGAGCCTTGAAGAAATAAGGAAAATGCTTGAAGTTAATACCAAGATGGCCTTTATTACCGCAGGTATGGGTGGCGGTACCGGCACAGGCGGCGCACCAATCGTTGCACGCATTTGTAAAGAGCTTGGGATTCTTACCGTAGGTATCGTTACAACCCCATTCAGCTTCGAAGGGCCTAAGCGTATGGCACAGGCGCAGGCAGGTATTGCCGAGCTAAAAAAGCATGTAGATACATTACTTGTCATCAGCAATGATAAATTACGCCATCAGTTTGGCAACCTGAAAATGAAGGAGGCCTTTAGTAAAGCAGATGATGTATTGACAACTGCTGCTCGTTGTATTACAGATGTGATTAATACAACCGGGCAGATAAATGTAGACTTCAGCGATGTATGCACCGTTATGAAAGATGGTGGCGTTGCAATTCTGGGAAGTGCTCAAATGTCAGGAGAAAACAGGGCGCTTGAGGCCATAGAAGCCGCTGTGAACTCTCCGTTGCTGAATGATAATGATATTGCCGGTGCCAAATGGATCCTGCTGAATATTACTTCGGCATCAGGAGATCATGAATACACCATGGATGAAGTTGAGATTATTCAGAATTATCTCCTTCAGCAAACCGGCTCAGATACTGATATTATTTTAGGTATGGGTTATGATGATACCCTTGAAGATAAAATAGGAATTACCATCATTGCTACAGGGTTTCACCATAAGGACCCCTTTGCAAAACCTGAACCTAAAAAAGAGGAAGAGGCACCTCCTATTGTAATGACCCTTGGCATTGAAGGTGAGGAAAAGAAAATGGAAAACCCCTTGCCTGCCGGGCAAATGATCAGGCCGGTAATGGTTGAACCATTAATGCCTGTATTGAATGAGCCGGAATCAAAACAGGAATCGTTGGTGCTTCCTTTTTTGACAGAAGAGCAGGAAACCGCGCAAGGCATTGAAGAATCAATAACATCAACCGAAAAGCCTGTTGTATTTGAACTGTCACTTGATTTGGGGCAGCCATCAATTGACACCACGCCGATAGGTCAGGTGCAAGAGTCTGATGAATCTGAACAAGAGATAAATCAGGAAAAGACAAATGCTGAGTTGTTCAATTTTTTGCATAAGCCTTCCGGTATTTACGAGAATGAAGACGAAATGCAACCTGAGTTGAAAATGGAAGAAATACCTGATGTCCCTGAAATAAGTGAACCGGTTTCTTCTGTTCAGCCTGCGCTTCAGTTTGAACTGACCGAAGAGGATGAATCCCAGGGAATGACGCTCAGTTATGAAGAGGGAATTGCACCGGTGAACACACAAAGGCAACCCGTAAGGTTGGTGGATGATGCAGCATCAGACCCTTCTTCTGATCTTTCTGAAGAAGAAATGCAAAAGCGCCGGGCTCAGGAGCGTATGGCAAGATTACGCAACCTTTCGTTCAATAATCAGCTTTTGGAGAGCGGGGAACTCGATGATACCCCCGCATACCTCCGCAGGAATCTTGAATTGCATAACACACTTGCAAATGTTGAGGATTTTTACAGCCGTGCTACTGTAAAACTTGATGAAAATAATCAGGCCAACATCAGCACGT
>JALOMX010000231.1 GCA_025455245.1 Chitinophagaceae bacterium | reverse complement strand
CGCTTTTATTTTTCTGTTTTGTTTTTCGCTTAAAAAATCTCCTTCGAATATCCACCATTCGTCCTGCTTTTCCATGGCCTTAACGGCATTTTTTTCAGCAGTTATTTGATAACGTTTCAAAATCTCTTCGTTTATCACATGGGGTGCTGACTTAAAAACGATCCTTTTTATTAAATCATTTTTCAGTTTTTCCATAACCTGTGGTGATGGAATAAAGTGATAAACATTGGCAAAAAGCACGTTTTTGGATTTAGGCAAAAATGGACCGGGATTATTGTAACTCTCCACATAGGGCGGCCATTCGGTTAACTGATTGGGTAATTTTTCTATGGTCCCATCTGAAAAATGAAACTCCGCTGTATCCTGCTGCGATACATATCGTAAAGGATATACATACTGAAAATAAATAACGAGTATGGAAGTATCTTTTCGCAAACCATTATCCAGCGTCAGGTACATGCCTGTTGGGTTCCATTGTTTTTGTTGAATGCCTATCTGAATACCATTCAGATAAGGTCCCAAATCATAAAGCATCTGTCCGTTTACACGCCCTATACTGCACATAAAAAAAAGGCATAAGGAAATAGAAAGTTTACGCAACCGGCAGAGAAAATGCTTTGTACATATAATCATGGAAGGATGACAGCATTTTCTTGTAAATGTTGCACTAATCCATCAATTCCTTTACTTTTTTAAGTGCAAACTGAAGTTGCTGCTGATGGGTGAGATGGGTATTGTCGAGTACGATGGCATCATCTGCCTTACGTAGGGGACTTATTTCACGGTTCGTATCAATGTAATCGCGGAGTTCGAGGTTCGCCTTAATGTCTTCAATGCTCACATTGGGATTTTTCGCGTACAGCTCTTTGTATCTCCGTTCAACCCTTACCGCCGGGTCTGCCGTCATGAACAGCTTCAGTTCTGCATGAGGAAAAACGGTAGTACCAATGTCACGTCCATCCATTACAATCCCTTTTCCTTCGCCCATTTTTTGTTGTGCCGCTACGGCAAATTCCCGAACGTCTTTATTTGCAGCCACTTCGCTTACCTTTTCGGCAACAATCAACTCTCTTACCAGGTATTCAACATTCTCTCCATTCAGAAATATTTCAGAACCCCCTTTCTCTTCATTGAAGAAAAACTCGAGTTCAATATTATCAAGGGCCTCCCTTACCTGTTGCGGGTTCTGCCAATCAATATGGTTTCTCAAAAAATAAAGGGTAATAGCCCGGTACATAGCGCCGCTGTCCACGTACACATAATTCAATTCACGAGCAAGTTGCCTGGCAAGCGTACTCTTGCCACAACTTGAATATCCGTCAATGGTTATGATAATTTTTTTCACCCTGCAAATGTGAGAAGGCAGGATGGAGTATTCAAAACTTTTTTATTGAGTTTAATAATTCACTTACTCGAGCAACAGCTTTTTCCTTTCAACCGATGCATTTCCCTGTTCAATGAATTCAATCCAATACACTCCGGATCTCCATGCTTCTTTCCTTTCAATATCAAAACGGGTTTGTCCCTGTGGGATTATTCCCGAGATCAAAACCTGTCCGGAAGCATTGATAATCCTGAATGTCTGGTTTTGTGAAAACGCCTTTCGGGTTTGTATCCTGATAACCGATCTTACCGGGTTGGGCGAAATTGTCCAGTCTGCCTGTAAAATCCCGATATTGAACTTAATGGTTCGGCTATGCTTGTATGAACCATCTTTGTCCAACATCATTAAGCGGTAAAAAACAACTTCCCCGGCAGGCAACTTGGCATCACTGTAATGGTAGTTCAATACACCGTCCACATTTCGCGCAGGCTGTGTAAAGAGTGGCACAAAGGTGGTACCGTTGGTACTTCTTTCTACAATATAGGAATCAACATCTCTTTCTGCAGCAACCTGCCATTGCAAATGCACTACCGCATCCTGCATCCTTCCTGAAAACTCAAGTAAACTAACAGGCAGACTTCCTTCCGGCACTATCTGACTCAACCATCCATTGTCAAACCACTGCTCACCGCATATATTCATTAGATCGGCCGTTTGCGGGCTGCTGTTATTATTAAAAATAATGTTGGCACACTTTGCACCACTGATGGTATATACAAACCATCCATTTCCTTCATCGGCCATTGCACTGCCCGGCCATGAAGGCACACTCACTGAAGGCTCAGGATTCCAGAAGTAAGTGTTTGGAGTATTGTTCCATCCGGATGGCCTCCTGAAATGTACAATAACATTGCCCTCTGCGGGTCCAACCACTATTTTCTTTGTTAGCTGATGGCTTTGTCCGTTCTGATCGGTTATCCGGAGGTTAACATTATAAACACCTTGTTGCTGATAAGTAAACTGAGGCGATGCATCTGTGCTTGTTTGACCATTACCAAAGTTCCACAAATACGAAGAAATACCACTGCATGCAATGGAAGCTTCAGGATTAAAACTTACGAGCAATGGCTGTTTACCTGTCACAGGGGTCATTTCAAAATTGGCAAACACCTGTTCTTCCAGGGAGGGTGCACCCAAAACTTTTTTATTACCGGTGAAAGAAGTATTTGCATTGGCATGCAGTCCGGTAAATTGATTGGTCCCTCCATCGCTGAAAGTAATGCCGGTTGCTGAAGTATTGGCAAAAAAGTATTTATACCATGAACCGCAATGCTGAATCATATTTTCCCCCGGGAAGGCAATGGATTGATTGCCGGGCATGCGGTTGCTGTATTGAATTTTCACGGAATTAGCCCAGGATGCAGGCTTTTTAAAATAGACCCAAAATCCTTCGGCTGCTGATGTTACCTGCACATTCCTTGTAAGGCTATCTTTTAAACCCTCATTATCCGTTACAATCAATTTTACAGGATAACTGCCCGGATCACTAAAAGTGGTGGTGGGCTGTGCGCCGCTGCCGGTTTGTCCGTTGCCGAATATCCACTCGTAAGACTGAATGCCATTACAAGCCGAACTCAGGCTGCCATTGAAGGTAACGGCAAAGGGGGCCGAACCTGAAAAACCCGGATCGGCACTGAAATTAACATTTGGCTTTGTAATTCCCGGATCTGCGCCAAGCCATGAACCGTTGTACCAATCCGTTTTATTCGTTGAAAGATCGGCGGTTTGGCGGCCGGCGCCATCATTAAAGACTATACCGATATTGGTTACACCGCTGAAACGGTACATATACCAGTCGCCACAAACTTTCGTCATGCTTTGTCCGGGCCATACACTGTTTGCCAAAGAACCTGCCGGCTGTGCATTAAAGAAATGTATGCGGACATTGGTACCCCAGTTGGCAGGGCGTTTAAAGTAAACAATGATATCCGGAATAGGATAAAATGTGTAAACAGCCTTTACAACATTGCTCTTTCGCCCTTCGGCATCTGTACCAAAAAAACGGAGGGTATCCGGATCGCCACCACTCAATGCGAGAGGAGCGGTGTAAACAGGACTGTCATCAGTAGGCTCGCTTCCGTTAATGGTATACCTGATAGTTACCGGCGGACGAGGTGATTGCGCTGAAAGAGAAACAGAAACACTGCCTGCGGAATAATTGCCGGGCATTGGATCCGGCACTACCGTTGGTGCAGGGATATTGAATGTATAATTACGGGTAACCACAGAAGATAAAATCCCATTGGCATCTTTGGCTACAGCCTTGATGGTGGAAGCCATACCAACGGTAATCGGGTTAACGTAAACTGTTGACCCCTCATCCGGATTTGAACCATCGGTGGTATAATGGATGGTATAAGGAGCCGTACCTTCCGACGCAGAGATCGTTACATTAACAGGATTGAAGTAATTACCGCTTGCAGGAATAATCTGCAGCACCGGAGGTTTTTTCTCGAATGTATAACGTTGCGCCTGCAGTTCGCTGACCTTGCCATTGGCATCTACCGCAATAGCCCTTACCGTGGTATTTACACTTACATTAAAAGCTCCTGTATAAGGGATCGATGAACTTGATGGCATGCTCCCATCAAGGGTATAGTAAATCATTTTATTGCCTGTTCCGCCACCTGCACTCATGGTTACGCTTACAGGGTTGTCGTAGTTGGTTCCCACAGGATTTATTTGCAACGTAACCGGATTGACGCAACCTGTCACACAGGGTTCAAAATAGCCTGCACCACTTTCTCCAATCATCCCGGGCCCATCTTTTACATAAATTCCGGCAGAAGTACTTGCTACCGTAAACTGAAGGGATCCATTACCCACATTGATCTCCCTTCCGGTTACCGCATCACGGTACACTCCATTGGGTATGCCTGAAAAATTGAAAGTTGCGCTTCCATCCTTTGCAAGTCCCACACATACAAAGCTGCTACCCGACTGCCGCGTATAGCCTACCCCGTTGCCCGGTGCATTGCCCGCCCAGTTCCAGTTGCCATTTTGCAGTGCCGGAACGGCCTTGCGTATGGCATTCAATTTTTTGATATGCTGATAAACTTTATGGTTTGGTGCTTCGGACATTGCATCACCATAGTACGCCCTGCCGGTTTCGTTTATACTTCTGCGAATGCCTTCTCCATTATGCAGATCTGTATAGGCTCC
>JALOMX010000230.1 GCA_025455245.1 Chitinophagaceae bacterium | reverse complement strand
CCGCCGGCAAAGGTCCCCGCCGCAGCATTTTGTTTATGACTGTAAGCGGCGAAGAAAAAGGCTTGTGGGGTAGCCGATACTATAGCGACAACCCTGCTTACCCGCTGGAAAAAACCACCGCCAACCTGAACATTGATATGATTGGCCGCCTGGACAGCATCCACATAAAAAATGACACAACACAGTACGTGTACCTGGTAGGTGATGATAAACTCAGCAGCGATCTTCGCCCCATCAGCGACCTTGCCAACAAGTACACCAAGCTGCACCTTGATGGTAAATACAACGACCCTAAAGACCCTCAACGCATATATTTCCGCAGCGACCATTACAATTTTGCCCGGAAAGGCGTACCCATCCTGTTTTACTTCAGCGGGCTTCATCCGGATTACCATCGGCCCACCGACACGGTTGACCGCATCAACTTTCCGGAATATGAAAAGCGTGCCCGTTTGGTGTTTTTTACCGCATGGGAAATGGCTAACAGGCAGGATATGCTGAAGAGGGATATTCCGCTGCCGGCAAGTGCCATGACGAGATAAACGTAGTTTTATAAATTACAGTCAGTGCCTTCGGAAAAATGCTTTCCGGAGGCATTTTTCTTTGAATAAACATCTCTGGTTGTTTGATAAATACCACAAATAGACAGGATCAGAAAACCAGACAGGATCAATTTATTCGATTTGAAATATTCTAAGGCATCCCTCATCCAATTTTTTTCTTCAGCAATTTTTAGAACTGTAGGAGGTATCATAGGGCAAATAGCATATCGTTCCTGCCGGGGAGGGTCAGGTGCAAAAATAAAGATGCTATCCTGTACCCATGCATAACGCTTGTGTTCATCCGAAAGGCAAATATTTAAAACGGAAACAAGATTATTGAACGTGCAATTTTCTCCAAAGATTACTTTTACAACCCTCGAAGTATCATATCCAAATTTGATCTCCCGGCCGGTATTCCGGATTGCTTCAAGCACAATTTCTCTTTGGTCAATAAAATCATTCAAATAAAAAACGGACGGCCGCTTGCTTGCAACATTCTTCAAAACCAATTCTTCTGAAAACATAATTATTCTGTCATCAAAATCGCCCTCTTTGGGCAGGTAAACATGCATTACCCTTTGATCAAATCGGTCCTGTAAATAATTTGTCTTCCATAAAAACAGCGGAAGAATGCCCAATAAAGAAATGATCCCCGGACTGTACCATTTTGGCTTCATGTAACAGGGAAGAAAAATTTTCAAAATTCCATAAATCACTTTCGATTTAATAATCTTTGGTCAAATGAAACCCTGTCGGATGAAATAACCTTAATGGCTGAAAAAGCAGGATGTCGTGGATTTAGTAAATAATTAAAACTATCCGGCTCCAATACCGATGGTGTTTTCAATGCAAAAAATTTCCCCTCTTGCACAAATGCATCCCCTATCATTTTTAAAGCATCAGGCCCGGGACTGCTGCGCCAATCCGTGGGTAGTTGGGTTGGTTTTAACTCTTTTACCAAATGCTCAAAAACATACTGCCCCGCATCCGAAAACTCCATCACTACCCTGCAATAGTCCCTTATGGCATTTGCCATCGTAATGTGCGCCAGCGCTTCCAGCATACTCAATGCGCTGCTTTCGGCCGTGTACAGCAGATGAACGCCTTTACTGTTCCACCTGCCACCATGCAAAAAAGAGCCTGTGCCGGTTAAGTCGTTTATATGCTCGCAAGCTGCTATGCGGTAAAGTCTCATTGATTTTCCTGTGAAACGGCAAAAGTGAAACGTTAAATCCCATATCTGCCTTGGTTTGTGTCCCTCTGCATTGGTTTGTGTCCTCAGCCTTGGTTTGTGTCTTCAGCCTTGGTTTGTGTCCTCCAGCCTTGGTTTGTGTCCTCACAAACCAATCACCGATACTTTCCTCAGCCTTGGTTTGTGTCCTCACAAACCAATTACCGATACTTTCCCCAGCCTTGGTTTGTGTCCCCACAAACCAATCCGATGTCCCCACAAACCAAACCGAAAACCTTCCTATGCAAACACCCCGTGCTCAATTCTGCCAAGCTCATCCACCAGCATTTGAATACCCAATGATGTATCAAGGAAAGACTTAGGCTTGCGATGACCCAAGGCAGGCACCTCGGTATCCATCCATCGCTGAAATGAAAGTGCATCGCCAAAAACCTCTTCACCCCGGCTGTACAATTTGGCAATTTCGAGCGCGCGCTCACTTAACTTTTTATTTAAGACCTCATTTGAAGTATAACGCCTGAGGGTCCTATCGGTAACTTCAAGGATATCGGCAAGTTCATAAATATCGAGGCCGGTTTTGTTCATTAAGGTATCAAGGGAACCACGGGTAAGGCCTCCCCTGATTAGCTTTAACTGACGCTCCTGAGAATTGGGACCGTAAATAGTACCTCCCGCAATGCCAAGGTAACTGCCGGGCCCTTCCGGAAGCAGCCGTGCCAGATATGCCTCTTCAACTAAATGATTAGTTCCCTCATTTTGCTCATACTGATCAGAACCGGCCTTTTTATTTTTGGTAAGCGCCATTGTTTTTTGTTTCCCCAAAGTTATTCATTTCCAACGTAAAATAAAACATTTTTCCATTTTTTTCAGACATTTTACCAAATTCCTTTTTTTCCGATGCCCTTCTGAAGGTTATTTTTGCTCCGTGCCAGATGTAATTCATTTATTGCCCGATCACATTGCCAACCAGATTGCCGCCGGCGAAGTCATTCAACGACCTGCCAGTGCAGTAAAAGAACTGCTTGAAAACGCCATTGACGCAGGTGCCACTGAAATAAAACTGATTGTAACCGATGCCGGCAAAAACCTTGTACAGGTAATTGACAACGGCAAAGGCATGAGCCCCACCGATGCCCGGATGGCTTTTGAAAGGCATGCAACCTCCAAAATATCCACCATTGAAGACCTGTTTCACATCCGCACCATGGGTTTCAGGGGCGAGGCACTTGCTTCCATTGCTGCCGTGGCGCAGGTAGAAGTAAAAACACGCCGTGCCGAGGAAGAAATAGGCACATACATTTCCATCGAAAACAGTCAGGTTACCACACAGGAAGCCACTGCTTGTCCGGCAGGTACCAGCATTAGCATGAAGAATGTTTTTTTCAACGTGCCTGCCCGCCGCAATTTTTTAAAAAGCAATACCACCGAGCTGAAAAACATTATTGATGAATTTACCCGGGTGGCCATGGCCTTTCCCGAAATTCATTTCAATTTCAGCCACAACGGGCAACAGGTTTTTTACCTTGAAAAAGGTTCGCAAAAGCAACGGATAGTACAACTCCTCGGCAACCAATACAACGCCAAGCTTGTACCTGTGCAGGAAGAAACAAGCTACCTTACCATCCGCGGCTTTGTAGGCAAGCCCGAAACGGCGCGCAAGACACGCGGCGACCAATACCTTTTTGCGAACAACCGCTATATCAAAAGCGCCTATCTCAACCATGCCATTGCAGGCGCTTTTGCCGACCTGATACCCAAAGACAGCTTTCCCGGCTATGTACTCTTTCTCGACCTCGACCCGGCCGAAATTGACATCAACGTACACCCCACCAAGCAGGAAATAAAATTTACCGACGAAAAGATTGTATATGCCTTTGTGCAGGCCGCTGTGAAGCATGCGCTCGCGCAGTTCAGTATTGCGCCCTCGCTTGATTTTTCGCTTGACCCTGAAATCCAAAGCCTTGAAGCCATCCAAAAGCCGTTGACCGAAGAAAAAAAATCGCAGGCAGCTGCATCCTCCCTGTACCAGTCGTTTACCCAAAAGGGGCAAGCCCACCTGATAGAAACCAACAGCTACAAGCCTTGGAAGGAAATGCACAAACAGGATGAGGAAATCAGGCAATCAATTCACACAAACGCTTTACATGCACACATAGGTCCTCCCCCTGCAGGGGAGAAGGAGGGAACCTGGAAAAGTGAATTGGCCAAATTAAAAGAACAATTCCTTACACCATCCGAAAAAACACCCCACCTCGACTTTGAACACGAACACCGCCCCATAAGCCGCGAACAGCGTTTTACCTGGCTGAGCGATACCCCGTTAATGCAATTGCACTATTCTTATATTGTAGCCATCAGCAATCAGGGCTACATGCTGGTACATCAGCAATACGCACACGAGCGCGTAGTGTATGAGCAATTGCAGAAAGCCATTTTTGGAAAACCCATTGCCACACAGCAAAGCCTGTTTCCGCTCACATTCAGCCTGCAGCAAGCCGATGCCGTTATGCTCAACGAACTGCTGCCCGAAATGAAACAGCTTGGCTACCACATTGAACCCTTTGGCAACAACAGCTTTGTGGTACAGGGTACCCCTGCCGATGTGGAAGTAGGCAACGAACAAAAAGCCATTGAGCAACTATTGGATCAATACAAGCATAAAAGAAATGCGTGCCCTGCTTGAACAACTGTTTATGTGCAGCATACCCAATGCCACACCCGGCGGCAAGCCCACCTACGTTAGTTACAAATTAAACGACCTCGAAAAAATATTCGGATAGTATCAGTGTAGGTGATCAGCGTTATTTTCCATACACATCCCCAATGCGTATAAATGCGTTCAACTTAGGCAGATTCACCACTTCTTCGTTTTCTGTGTAGGTTTTGGCTACCCAATCGCCGTCGGGTGCTTTTTCATAAAAAATAACCACCTGTTTTTCCGGCTCAACAAGCAGGTAGTATTGC
>JALOMX010000229.1 GCA_025455245.1 Chitinophagaceae bacterium | reverse complement strand
GTCCGGCTAAAAATGAAATACCGGGATGGCAGGGTAGCCTCTCATTAATCATCAAAAAAATAAAAGAAATGAAAGCACTTATACTGGACGATGAAAAACACTGCCGTCAGGTTTTGGAAACCTTGCTGAAAAAATATTGCAGTGAGGTCAGCAGCATCGACTGTTTTGCCAATCCGGAGGAGGCTTTGGCAGCCGTTAAGGATATAAATCCCGACCTTGTTTTCCTGGATATAGAAATGCCCGGGATGAGTGGTTTTGAATGGCTGAACCAATGCGAACAACAAAACTTTGAAGTAGTGTTTACAACCGCCTACAACGAATATGCCATCAGGGCCATAAAACATAGTGCACTCGATTATTTACTCAAGCCTGTAGATAAGGATGAACTCATACAGGCGGTTGAAAAAGCCAAAAAAGGAAAGGGTAGTCTTGCAGAAGCGCGAATCCATCAGTTGCTCGATAGCCTTCAGTTCCCCAAAACGGGAAAAAGATTTGCCATTCCAACATTGGAAGGTTTGACATTAATTAATCCTGATGATATACTGTATGTAAAAAGTGATGGCCCCTACTCGCATTTTATTTTTACCGATAAGCGTAAAATGGTCATCAGTAAAACCCTGAAAGAGGCCGAAGAAGTTTTGCCGGTGAATGATTTTTTCCGGATCCACAATTCTTATTTGATAAATCTGAAATACATCCGGCAATACATAAGGGGCGAAGGTGGTGAAGTGATACTGACCAACGGCGAATCGATACCGGTTGCAAGAAGCCGGAAGCAGGAATTTCTGAGCCTTTTGGAAAAAATATAAAACCCCGCTTTCAGGCGGGGTAATGAGGTGAAAATGATTGTTATCCTACGGGAACTTTTACCATTTCTTCATATCGGTTCTGAAATTGGTGAACGGTCATAGGATAGGTGATGTGGCATTTTTCTTCGCGGTACCACATCAAAAAATCGGTGAACTGTGCTTTGGGGCTAATCAGTACCCTGAATGGGCCATGCTTGAATTTAATATTACCGCTCTCCATTACTTCTTTTTCGAATCCCATATCAAGCAGTTGTTCTTCAGATAAAGGGATACTTTCAACCTCTTCAATCTCATACCATTGTTTTTGAACGCCGGTTTCTACTTCAATTTGCCCGCCGTCATCGGCATTAATGCGGGTTACCACTCCCGGCATCCATACGCCTTCGTTTTCTACCATTACCCGGTTTCCTTGTCTGAGCTGATCAAAATTTATCATATGGCTGTTTTATTTTTGAACTTCTAAGCTAAAGATTATCAGGCATTTGGCCAACAAAAATCTTTTCCATTTTCCATTTTCATTTAAATCCATTACTTTTGCGCCCCCGAAAAGAAAATTTCGGAGATTTACCCAAATGGCTCCATAAGAGTCCCGTCTGTTCGGGAACGCCAGTAGGGTGTCATGGTAAAATTATATTGAATCATGCCAAAGGTTAAAACCAATTCAAGTGCCAAAAAACGCTTCAAACTGACGGGCACCGGCGAAATTGCATTCCAGAAAAGTTTCAAAAGACACATTCTGACCAAAAAATCTACCAAGCGTAAGCGCGCGCTCGGCTTAAAGGGTTTTGTAGCCCCCGCCAACCGCGATTTTGTAATGCGTCTCCTTCGCCTCAAGTAATTCAATTTTAAAAAACCGGTACCGAAATTTCGTACCTCGTATTGTATACTTCGTACTTCGTATTTCGTACTTAAAACTTATTAATTATGCCTCGTTCAGTAAATGCAGTTGCTTCACGTGCCCGTCGTAAAAGGGTCCTCGATCAGGCCAAAGGTTTTTATGGCAAACGCAAAAATGTATATACCGTTGCCAAAAACGTTGTAGAAAAAGGTCTTACCTACAGCTATGTAGGTCGTAAACTTAAAAAGCGTGAATACCGCGCCCTGTGGATTGCCCGTATCAATGCGGCAGTTCGTGAGGAAGGCCTGACTTATTCTGTTTTTATGAATAAACTGGCTAAAAAAGGAATCGGCCTTGACCGCAAGGTACTTGCCGACCTCGCCATGAATGAGCCTGCGACCTTTAAGCAGCTTGTTGATTCTGTGAAGTAAATCTTTTTCAGATTGGATATTTAAGTACAGCCGGAGATGAAAAATTCATTTCCGGTTTTATTTTTCCATCTGTTATACTACTAATTTTGATTTTATTATTCAGCAACATTCCTTTTCAGCAAAATGATCAATCGCCGCTTTGCCGACCCCGTTGAAAACAAATATGAAGACCTTGTACAACAAACCTTCCACTTTCCACAGGAAGGCTTTGAAGTAAAAGATGGTTACCTGCAGTTCAATGGAGTTGACCTGAAGTATATCATTGAAAAATATGGTACCCCCTTAAAGATAAGTTACCTTCCTAAAATCGGGATGCAGATCAATAAGGCAAAAACCATGTTTGCCAATGCTATTAAGAAGCACAAGTATGAAGGTGAATATCATTATTGTTATTGTACCAAAAGCTCACATTTCAGCTTTGTGGTAGAAGAAGCCTTAAAACACGGGATACATCTTGAAACTTCCTATGCATATGACCTTGAGATCATCAACAAACTATATGAAAGAAGGAAGATCAATAAGGATATCCATATTATCTGTAATGGCTACAAGCAGAAGGGATATACAAGCCGGATTGTGAAGCTGCTGAACAACGGGTTTAAGAACGTTATTCCTATTCTGGATAATAAAGAAGAACTTGCCGCTTACAAAAGTGTAAAAACACCTTTTAAAGTGGGCATCAGGGTGGCAGCCGAAGAAGAACCTACCTTTCCCTTTTACACATCAAGGCTTGGTATACGGGCACGGGATATCCTGGAATTTTATGTAGATAATATTGAGGGTAATGAAGATAAGTTCACCTTGAAAATGCTGCATATTTTCCTGAATAAGGGAATAAAAGACGATATCTACTACTGGAGCGAGTTAAACAAGATCATCAACCTGTATTGTCAGTTAAAAAAGATTTGCCCTGAGCTCGACAGCATCAACATCGGTGGCGGATTTCCTATCAAGCACTCATTGGCGTTTGAATATGATTATCAATTCATGATCAATGAAATTGTGCAAAACATAAAAACTGCCTGCAAAAAAGCCAAGGTGCCCATGCCAAATATTTTTACGGAGTTCGGAAGCTACACCGTAGGCGAAAGCATGGCGCATATATACAGTGTTATTGGTCAAAAGGAACAAAACGACCGCGAGATATGGTACATGATAGACAGTTCATTCATTACCACGCTTCCTGATACATGGGGAATTGGCGAAAAGTTTCTTTTGTTGCCCGTCAATAAATGGGAAAACGAGTACCAGCGGGTGGTACTTGGTGGTATTACCTGCGATAGCAACGATTATTACGATAGTGAAGAACACATTAATGAAGTGTTTCTTCCCAAACTTGGCGGCGAAGAACCTCAAACACCCCTTTATCTTGGCTTTTTCCATACCGGCGCCTATCAGGATCAGATAAGCGGATATGGCGGAATTAAACACTGCATGATCCCTTCCCCAAAACATGTGATTATTGAGTATGATAAAAATGGCAAACTCATTGATTGGGTATATGCCAAGGAGCAAAGTGCACAAAGTATGTTGAAGCTACTCGGTTATATCAGATAATATTTCAATACCATTTAAATGAAAAATTTATTTGCTGCTTTCATTTTCTTTATCGGCTTTCCAATGTTATTGCATGCACAAAGCAATGATGAGGCTGAGGTAAAAGCCGTTATCAACTCATTGTTTGATGCGATGCGCAATGCCGACTCAGCCAAAGTAAGGGCGGCATTTGCACCCGGCGCCATCATGCAAACCATTAAAAATAACGGGACAAGCCCTGTGGAGGTTTTGGGAGATAAACCTGAAGCCTTTATTCAGTCCATAGGAAATCAATCCAAAAATGTTTTGGATGAACAAATTACCTTTTCATCCTTTCATTCAGATGGTGTGCTTGCAACGGTTGTTACCCCATATAAGTTTTTTTATAATGGCAATTTCAGCCATTGCGGAGTCAATTCCTTTCAGTTGGTAAAGTTTTCAGATGGCTGGAAAATTCAATACATCATTGACACCCGGAAAAAAACAGGTTGCAACTGATTAGTGAGTATTGCTTTCTGAAGATTAATTTGTTTTAGCTTTCTTTTTGGTACTTCCCCCGCCAAAAGCATAGCCCACATTTACAATATACCGATAGCCAAATCCCCATGTATCAAGTCTTCCGGTTTGGTCAACTTTTCCTTCCTCAATAAGTTCACCGATCAAAGGAAATTTATTGGAAATAGCCTCAAGAAGATCCTCGCTTATCTGGCTGTCGTCAATATCAAAATTTCCATTCACATTCATCCTTGCCCGGTAATTAGAAAAAGAAACGCCAATAAAGGACATGTCAACCGACCATCGATTGTTTATGACAAATTGGTAGCCGGCCTGAAACCCCATATTCAGAACATTGAATTTTCCTTCAATTGTCCCGGTTTGCGGACCCGAATTTCCCTTAATGGTTAAATTCCAGTCATTGGAAAATTGGTGATACGCTACATACGGGCCGATAAATACCCCGTGTGGTGCGCTGTACCTGTTTTCCTTTGCGAGATAAAATCTA